>CAMFRJ010000165.1 GCA_945981915.1 uncultured Erysipelotrichaceae bacterium | reverse complement strand
AGATTCGCCTTAGTCTCGTGGGCTCGGAGATGTGTATAAGAGACAGCTAATGTTATATTTTTATATCAATCAAAATATGACAAAGATCAAGATGGATTATATGAGATTACTACAAATAACCAATGACTTAGGACAAGGCCATTTTGAAAGTGAGATCAATGAAGATCTAGGATTATTTAATAGTTTAAAAAGAGAATTAAATCAAATAAAAATCGGTTTTGAAAAAGCAGTTCAGGAAGAAACAAAATCACAGAATTTAAAATCTGAATTGATTTCTAATGTTTCCCATGATTTAAAAACACCAATTACATGTATAAAAAACTATGTTTATTTATTAAAGGATGGGAATCTTGAAGAAGAAAAAAGAAATGAATATTTTCATAATTTAGAATTATATACAAATCGATTAACATCTTTAATAGAAGATCTATTTGAAGTGAGTAAGGTCAATAGTGGGAATATTCAATTGAATCTCATGAATCTTAATATTGTTGATTTATTAGAACAAACACTTGCCGAAAGTGAAGATATTTTGAATTCTAAAAATCTCACAATTATTAAAAATGATGTTGAACAAGACATTCAATTATATTTAGATGGTGATAAAACCTATCGTATATTTGAAAATCTATTAACGAATATTGGAAAATATGCTTTACCAAATAGTCGTGTTTATATAGATTTATTAGAAAGAAAGCAAGATGTTTGTATTGAATTTAAAAATATTTCAGAAACTCAGATGAATTTTACGGCTGAAGAAATTGTAGAAAGATTTGTGAGAGGTGATAAATCAAGACATGAAACGGGCAGTGGTATAGGTTTGGCTATTGCTAAAAGTTTTACGGAAGTACAAAATGGAACTTTTGATATTCAAATCGATGGTGATTTGTTTAAAGTCACTGTTTGTTTTAAAAAGAACTTAAGCGATTGAGTTCTTTTTTTCATATTATCAACCATGATATTTCATGCTACAATGATTTAATTAGAAAAGAGGAGATAATATAATGAAATATAAGGCTATTATTTATGATATTGATGGAACAATTTTAAACACTCTTAATATGAATATGTATCCTTTAATGAAAATTATCAAAGAAGAAACAGGAGAAGATTGGAGCTTTGAACAAGTTTTAAAATTTGCCTCTTATCCTGGTATGAAGGTCATGGAAGAATTGAATATCCAAGATAAGGAAAATACATATGCGAGATGGGTCAAATATGTCAATGAATATGAAGAAGGGGCGACTTTATATGATGGCTTTATAGAAGTATTTAAAAAGTTTCAAGAACAGGGAGTCATTCAAGCAATCGTGACATCTAAAAAAGAAAAACAATATCAATTAGATTTTGTGAGTAAAGGATTAGATCAGTATATGAAGGTTGCTATATTAGAAGGAGATACGAAAAAGCATAAACCTGATCCAGAACCTTTATTAGAATGTGTAAAAAGACTAGGTATTGATGTCTCACAGACAATTTATATCGGTGATGCCTTATCTGATTATCAGGCATCGATCAATGCAAAAATGGATTTTGCTTTAGCAAAGTGGGGATGCGTCAATGATCAAGGTATTGATCATCCTGATTATGTTTTTGAAAAACCAACAGATTTACTTCATTTACTTGATGTGTAAAAATAATGTCAAATTATATCAATTTATGCTATAATAAAATAAATATTGAAAAATCTTTTGTGTAAACCTTTCCAATCGATCAAAATTTGCGGGGGGGGCGTATAAAATTTTATTTTTATACTCATTCTAAATAGAATTCAGTTTTAGGAGAATGTATTATGAATGCTCAAATGAATGCTAATGTAAATAGGTCGAAAAAGAAATATAAAATACTTGTCATTGAAGATAATGATGAACGTATGAAGAAAATATGTGATATTGCATATGATCACTATGATGTTATTCAGACTCATCATTATAAGGATGGTTTTGAGTTGATGAAACATCATTATGCTGATCTATATACGTTGGTTATTGATATGAGTGATCACCAAGAAAAAGGGTATCAGTTTTTAAGTGATATAAAAAAATGTCGCCAATTTCCTTTGATCCCTATCATTTGTTTGGCTGATCAAACAGATATTCAAACCGAAATAGATTGCCTAAAGTTAGGTGCTATGTGCGTGATGTCAAATTTATTTCATAAAGAATTATTTTTAACAAAATTGGCCAAAGCTATTCAAATCAAACAGTTGTTTGTTCAATCAATGAGCTTTGAATATGATATGATGACAGGATTATACACACAAGCGGCTTTTTGTCACTATATGGAACAATTGTTGAAGACGAGTCAAGACACTTATGATTTGATATTTATTGATATTGATCATTTTAAATATATCAATGAAAGATATGGACATGATGTCGGAGATGAGATCATTATTAAACTGGCTAATCAAATCATGACGTTTAATCCTCAAGGAATTAATTGTCATATCAGTGCGGATCGTTTTGTGGCTTTGTTCAAAAGAAAGAAACCTTTAGATCAAACAATCATTGAAAAAGACCTCAAAACATTTTCTAATAGTTTACCGATTCAAAACGTTGTCTTGAAATGCGGTATTTATGAAGATGTCAACAAGCAGCTCGATTCATTGATTGCGATAGATTATGCAAGAATTGCCAATAGAAGAACAAAAGAAAACTATCATGTCAATGTTGCATTCTATAATGAAAAACATCATTTACAATCAATTAAAGAACAAAGATTGATTGAAACAATGGAACAAGCTTTGAACAATGAAGAATTTGAGGTGTATTATCAATCAAAACATGATGTTCATACAAATGAAATTGTTGGTGCTGAAGCTTTGATTCGTTGGAATCATCCTGATTTTGGCTTTTTATCGCCAGCTGAATTTATTCCTTTATTTGAAAAAATAGGTTTTATCAATAATTTGGATCATTATGTTATTGAAAAGGTATGTCAGCATTTATCACAGTGGAGACAACATGGATATCGTCTTGTTCCAATCTCTATCAATGCTTCACGAAAAGATTTTGAAGCAGATGATTATTTAGCAGCATTTATCAAAACGATGAAAGAATATGAGATTCCGTCTCATTTTATACATATTGAAATTACAGAATCAGTTTATTTAAAAGAAGAAGCAAAAATGAATCGTATCATAGATGCTATGAGAAAAAAAGGACTACAAGTTGAATTAGATGACTTTGGAGCTGGTTATTCTTCTTTAAATATTCTGTCAACAATGCCTTTAGATATTGTGAAATTTGATATGAAATTCGTCGGTGATTTTCAATCTTCTAAGAAAAAAGAAGTTTTATCAACATGTATTCAATTAACAAAAAGATTAGGATTTAAATGTGTTATAGAAGGTGTTGAAACAAAGGAGCAATTAGACATTGTTAAAGAAATGGGTTGTGATTATGTGCAAGGATATTATTTTTCACAACCTGTTTGTAAAGAACAATTTGAACAATTATTATAAAAAATATCACATTGTGATATTTTTTCTTTTTCAAAAGAAAATTCTTCATTTTTGACAAATATATGAATAAAAGAAAAGATCATGTCATAGAAGATATCTTTTGATCTTGATAGAACTATGAAAAAAGAGGGGAGAGTCATCCATCATGTATACGATCAATGAAGAATTAAAAAAACAAATTATTCAAGAAGAAAGGTTAAACATGATTCGAAATATTATGAAGACCTTAAATGTTTCTAGTGAGCTTGCTATGGAAATATTAGATATGTCAAAGCAAGAGAAAGAATACTATCAGGCATTATTATTAAACTAAGATCATTTTTTAAGTGACATGATTTGACAGATATTTTCATGTCTTATAAAATAATCTTGGGTGATAAAATGAATAAATTAAGTGGTTTGATGATACCATTAATCGGGACTGTATTGGGTTCTGGAATGGTGTTTTTGATGAAAGATAAAATGAATGAGAAGTTAGAAAAAACTCTTTTAGGATTTGCCTCAGGAGTCATGATTGCAGCTTCTATATGGTCTCTTCTTATACCATCGATAGATATGGCAGAAAGTCAAAAGATAGTTGCTTGGGTACCGGCAGCAGTAGGCTTCTTGTTAGGAATGGCATTTTTATTACTTTTAGATATGATCATTCCTC
>CAMFRJ010000164.1 GCA_945981915.1 uncultured Erysipelotrichaceae bacterium | reverse complement strand
TAGCAGATGAAGCAAAAGTAGACGAACAAAGGAATGTACTGATTACACAACTAACAACAAAGTTAGGTAACTTGTCAAAACAGGTGATTGAAAAGATCACAAAAGCATCATCAGATGAATTAAAACAGTTAACGATCAGTATTTTTAATATTGAAAGTGAAGATGACATTATCAATATTATCCAATAAGATCTATTGAAGCCAGTTTTGATGGATAATGAATAAACAATAGGAAGTGATCATGGAAATTCATGAAAATAAGCTTGTTTTCATTGAGAAATTTGTTATAATGATGGGGTATATAAATCGTTGATATGGACTAGTAAATAATGGAGGCTGTTTTAGAGAGGAAGGAATGCTGGAAACTTCTACAGTTCTATTATTGAATTCACCATGGAGAGCACCCAATCAGTGACGTGAAACTGCGTTAAAGTATAATTAAGAGCATGCTTAGCATGAATTAGGATGGTACCGCGATGAACTCGTTCCTAAAAAGGAATGAGTTTTTTATATTTTAAGGAGGAATAAAGGTGGAAAATGAATTACTAAAAATTAAAGATGAAGCTTTAGAAAAATTAAAAGCATGTTCATCTTTAAAAGAACTTAATGATATTCGTGTCCTTTATTTAGGGAAAAAAGGACCAATTCAAGAAGCAATGAAAGCTATGAAAAACATGGCAGTTGAAGAAAGAAAAGTTTTTGGTCAAACAAGTAATAAAGTGAAACAAGAATTATCTCAAGCAGTTGAAGATAGAAAAGTAGAATTAGAACAACAAGCGATTATTGATAAGATTAATAGTGAAAGTATTGATATTACTTTACCAAGTTATAAATTAGAACAAGGAACAATGCATCCTTTATCAATTATTGTATCTCAGTTAGAAGATTTGTTTTTAGGAATGGGTTATCAAATTGCTGAAGGCCCAGAAGTTGAATCTGATTATTTTAACTTTGAATTAATGAATTTGCCAAAAGGACATCCTGCAAGAGATATGCAAGATACA
Organism: uncultured Erysipelotrichaceae bacterium; assembly: GCA_945981915.1. Classification (GTDB taxonomy): domain Bacteria; phylum Bacillota_I; class Bacilli_A; order Erysipelotrichales; family Coprobacillaceae; genus Faecalibacillus. The sequence continues at coordinate 3,127 of CAMFRJ010000164.1, read as the reverse complement.
TTCTATATTGATGAAAATACATTAATGAGAACACATACTTCACCAGTACAGGCTCATACTTTATTGGCCGCTCAAGGACAAGGTCCGATCAAAGTCATTTGTCCTGGAAAAACTTATCGTAGAGATGATGATGATGCAACTCATTCGCATCAATTTATGCAATGTGAAGGTTTAGTTGTCGATAAGAATATTACTTTAGCTGATTTAAAAGGAACTTTAGAAGTCTTTGCGAGAAAGTTTTTTGGAGAAAAAAGAGAAATCAGATTACGTCCTTCTTATTTCCCATTTACTGAACCATCAGTAGAAGTTGATATTTCATGTCATCACTGTGGTGGAAAAGGTTGTGCAATGTGTAAAGGAACAGGATGGATTGAAATCTTAGGAGCAGGTATGGTTAATCCAAAAGTATTAGATATGTGTGGGTTTGATAGTACAGTTTATCAAGGATTTGCTTTTGGTATTGGTATTGAACGTGTAGCCATGTTGAAATACGGAGTTGATAATATCCGTGATTTCTATAATGATGATATTCGTTTCTTAAATCAATTTATAAAAGAGGAGTAATAGAAAATGGATGTAAGTTTAAATTTATTAAATAAATATGTAAAAATTGATGATCAAGATCCTAAAGAATTAGCTGCTCAAATTACTTCTATTGGTTTAGAAGTTGAAGGAATGCATGCTTTAGCTAATGGAAACAACATGACTATTGGACATGTAATAGAGTGCGTGCCTCATCCAGATAGTGATCATCTCAATATATGCCAAGTTGAAGTAAGACCGGGCGAAGTGAATCAAATTGTTTGTGGAGCACCTAATGTGGCTGCTGGGCAAAAAGTCATTGTTGCTAATCCAGGATGTGATCTAGGTGGTGGCTTTGTCATTAAACAAAGCAAAATTAGAGGACAAGAATCTAATGGAATGATTTGTTCCATCGCAGAACTTGGATTAGACCAACGTTTATTAAGACCAGAAGATAAAGATGGTATTCATGTTTTAGATAAGGATGCCCCAGTTGGTGAAGATCCATTAGAATATATGGGATTAAAAGATACAATCTTAGAAATAGGATTAACTCCTAATCGATCTGATTGTATGGCCATGACATCTTTAGCTTATGAAGTCGCTGCTGTATTAAAAAGAGATGTGACATTACCAGAAATTACAACAAAAGGTATTGCTGGAAGTGGTATTGAAGTTGAAGTACAAACTGATTTATGCCCATTCTTTGGTGCAAAATTAGTCAAAGGGGTAACGACAAAAGAATCACCAGAATGGTTACGTACAGCTTTACTTGCTTCTGGTATTAAACCAATTAACAATATTGTTGATATTTCTAACTATGTGATGTTAGAAACAGGACAACCAATTCATATGTATGATTATGATAAATTACAAGAAAAAAAGTTTGTTATAAAAACAGGATTTGATATGAAAGATATCATGTTAGATGGTTTAGAATATCAGATTGAACCAAATGATATCATTGTTTCTACTGATAATGGCATTGGTTGTATTGCAGGTGTCATGGGTGCTGATAAGACAAAAATTGATGAAAATACAAAGAATATTGTTATCGAAGTGGCAACATTTGATGGCCCATCTTTAAGAGAAACAGCAAGACGTTTAAATTTATTAACTGATGCATCTCAACATTACATTAAAGGTGCTTTAAATACAGCTAACTCATTAAATATTTTAGAAAGATGTGCTAATTTATTACAAGAATTAGCTGATGCAAAGGAAATCTATGAAACAGTATCAACACCTTTACATATTGAAGATAAATATGTATCTGTAACAACAAGTCATGTTAATGGATTATTAGGAACAAAGATTTCAACTCAAGAAATTGCTGATATCTTTAGTTCATTAAAATTCGAATATACTCTAGATGGAGAATTATTTAATGTCAAAGTACCAACATATAGAAATGATATCACAATGGCTGCTGATTTAATTGAAGAAGTGGTGCGTATGTATGGTTTTGATAATATTCCATCAACTTTACCAGAAATGTCTATGACAATTGGTAAAAGAACTGATATGCAAGCAAAAAAACAAATGATCAAAGTGTTGTTAAAAGATTTAGGATTACATGAAACATTAACTTATTCTTTAACATCACCTTCAATGGTAAAAGATTTTAATGTCTTTCATCAAGGTGAAGCTGTTAAATTAGCGATGCCTTTAGGTGAAGAAAGAAGTGTTACTCGTCAATCTATTATTGGATCATTATTACAAGTGATTAATTATAATCAATCAAGAAATATCAAAGACGTGCATCTATATGAATTATCAACAACTTATTCTAAAGATGTTGAATTACAAAATCTAGCAATTGCTTGTACAGGAGAATATCAAGGATTACCATTTAAACAAATTTCTTACAAAGCGGATTATTATTTAGTTAAAGGATTTGTAGAAACAATCTTTGAAAAATTAGGGATTAGTGATGCACGTTATCAATTAGAACGTGTAGAAAATGACAATACGTCATTCCATCCTGGACGTAGTGCTTATATCAAGGTAGGAAAAGAAATTGTTGGTGTCATTGGTAACATTCATCCATTAATGGAAAAGAAATATGATGTCAAAGATATTTATGTTGCTGAATTAAACTTATCAGCTTTATTAAATGTGAAAACTGGTAAAATCAAATATCAATCAATTCCACAATATCCATCAGTCTCAAGAGATATCGCTTTAGTGATGGATGAAGATGTTCCAACATTTGATGTATGTCAAAGAATTATAAAATCTAGTAATAAGCTTGTTAAAGCAACAAAGATTTTTGATGTTTATGTAGGTGAACATGTAGAAGCTGGTAAAAAATCAGTCGCTATTAATTTAACTTTCCAAGATGACAAAAAGACATTACAAGAAAAAGATATCAATGATGCAATGGACAAGATCTTAGCAGCAGTTGAAAAAGATTTTGGAGCAGTATTAAGAGGTTAGTGAAAAAAGCTATATGATTATATTCATATAGCTTTTTATGTTATAATTGTTGAAAGGTGATTTTATGAAATATTTAAAAACGTTTTCTCTTTCAACACAAAAATATCATCATACTCATATATATCCATACAATGTCTTTGAATATAAAGACCTGTCTCTTATACAC
>CAMFRJ010000163.1 GCA_945981915.1 uncultured Erysipelotrichaceae bacterium | reverse complement strand
TTTATATTATAAATTAATTTTTTACTTTTTCTAATAATTGATTAAGATGATTCAACCATTGTCCATCTTTTTGAATGATTATTGTAATTTGATTTTGAAAAGCTTTGAACTGCGGTTTTGTAAATAATTGATGAGCTTGGATAAACAATTGATCACCAGCAATCTTTTGTGCTGCCTGTTTGGTAAACCTCACTTCAACATTTTTGCCATGATCAATAATATCATCAACAATTTCATAAGAAGACAATATATCAAGTTTTCTTTTTTCTAATAAAGTTTCTATAGCTTGTGGTAAACGTCCATAATAATCTGTAAATTCAGCTTTTAAACTATTTAAATCACTAATTGTTCGTGCCTTATCTAATTTTTGATATAATTCAAGTTTTTCAAAATCACTTTCAACATAATTATCTGGAATATAACCATCTACACTAATATTCAAGTTCTTAATATCTTCTTGAGCTTGTTTTTCAACACCCATTTTTTCATCAAGAGCATCCTGTAATATTTTCATATACATTTCAAAACCAATATCATCAATAAAACCTGCCTGTTTTCCTCCTAGAAGATCTCCTGAACCACGAATAGATAAATCTCGCATCGCAATCTTATAACCACTACCTAATTCAGTAAATTCTTTAATGGCTTTTAAACGTTTCATCGCATCACTATTGATCACTTTATCTTTCTTATAAAGAAGATAAGCATAAGCTCCTCGATCACTACGTCCTACACGTCCTCTAATTTGATACAACTGGGCTAAGCCAAACTTATCAGCATCTTCAACAATAATTGTATTGGCATTAGGAATATCAATACCTGTTTCAATAATGGTCGTACAGACAAGGACATTGAATTCTTTATTCATAAAACGTAGCATGACATCTTCCAAATCATCCTTATTCATTTGTCCATGTCCAATAGCCACCTTCGCATTAGGAATCGTTGAAGCAATATTATAAGCTACATTTTCAATTTCCTGTGTTCTGTTATATAAATAGAACACTTGTCCATCTCTAGCAAGTTCTCTTTCGATGACTTGTTTAATTAAAACATTGTTTTTTTCTATTACATATGTTTGTACAGGCAATCTATTTTTAGGAGGCGTTTCTATTTGAGACAATCCTCTAATACCCATTAATGACATTTGTAAAGTTCTTGGTATTGGAGTTGCTGATAAAACCAGAACATCAATTGTTTTTCTGTATTCTTTAATCTTTTCTTTCTGCCTGACACCAAATCTTTGTTCCTCATCAATCACTAGCAACCCTAAATCACTAAATTTAATATCTTTTGATAATATACGATGTGTTCCAATTAATAAATCGATTTTTCCATCTTTAAGATCCTTTAATATCTTATTTTTTTGTTTAGTTGTCGTAAAACGATTCAACAAAGCAATTTCTACAGGAAAATCTTCAAAACGTTTTAATGCTGTTTTATAATGTTGCATAGATAAAATTGTTGTTGGACATAAAAAGGCAACTTGTTTATGGTCTAAAATTGCTTTAAAAGCTGCTCTTAAAGCAACTTCTGTTTTTCCAAAACCGACATCTCCACATAATAAACGATCCATTGGCTGTGGCTTTTCCATGTCTTCCTTAATCTCATCTAAGCTTCTTTGTTGATCAATGGTTAACTCGTAACCAAATTTCTTTTCAAATTCTATTTGAAGATCATTATCTTTTGAAAAAGCAAAGCCTGGCTGTGACATACGCGCAGCATATAAAGAGATCAATTGATCAGCAATATCATCAATTTTTTGTCTTGCTTTTATTTTTGCTTTTTCCCATTTAGAACTTCCTAAAGAATGAATAGTCGGTATTTTCCCATGAGCACTACTATATTTTCTAATCATCTTAAATTGTTCTACTGGAATGTATAAAGTATCATCACCTGCATAGGCAACATATAAATAATCTTTATGATATCCTTTCACTTCTAAAGTTTTGATTCCCAAATACTGTCCAATACCATATTGATCATGAACAACATAATCACCAACTGATAATTCCTGATAGTCTTTAATGACTCTGGCGTCTTTGTAACGGAAATATTTTGGTCTTTTCAACGTCACTTCGCCAAAAAGTTCTTTGGCAGTTAAGATAACAACTCTTTCGTCCAACAATTCCATACCACATGAAATTTGTCCGACATACATGCTGATACCATCAAAAATCTCATCTTCAATTCCTGTAAGTGTATATTTCATTTCATGACGATCAAACATTTCAATCATCAACTGAAGTTGATGATTGTTTTCTAAACATATGAGAACTCTATGAAATGTCAAATAATCCTTGATTTGTGAAATCACTTCTTGTTCATTTCCATGATGAAAACGAACTTTTTCACTATTAAAATAGATATCATCTTTTTTATTCGAAATATTTTTGAAACAACGATAATCTTTTGTAATATCATAAAAATCATGATAAAGTGTTAAACCATCTAAAAACTTTCCCATTTGAGATAATTCATGATAATAAAAGAAGTTTTCCGATGTATAGTTCTTGATCTGTTGGCGAATTTCATCAGGTTGAGAAACAATGATCATAGGATGATCAAGATAATCATAAAGAGAACCTATCTGATGAAACAAATTGTAATAACAATATAATGATTCAAGAAGATGATGATTTTTTAGATTTTCTAAATCAATCGCTATTTTTTCTTCAAACTCATCTTGATATAACTCATCTATTCGTTCGTATTGTTGGTCTCTGAGATCTTTTATAGAAGTCATGACATGAGAGACTTCTTCATCTTCATAGAGTATATCAGTAGCTGGAATAATTGTGATATCATTGATTTTTTCTATTGTACGTTGTGTTTTTTCATCATAGAATTTTATATCATCAATTTCATCATCAAAAAAATCTAATCTGATAGGGTGCTCATACTGCATTGAAAAAACATCAATGACTCCCCCTCTTTTAGAAAAATAAAAAGGCTGATCAACACGTGTTGTATGCATATATCCTGCTTTTAATAACATCCTTTGTAAATCATAAATATCAATTTTTTGACCGACTTGTAAATGAATGCAACTGTTTAAAAAGATATTTTTTTGAGGCAGGTAACGCATTGAAGCATGAACATGTGTAATGAGCAGATGATGTTTTTGATCACATAATTCATACATCGTTCCTAGTCTTTGTCCCAACAATTGTGGTGAAGCAGCCAAACTTTCCACACGATAGGATTCATCAACAGGAAAATACAAGACCTGAGGAATCATATTTGATATTTGCTCATACAATTGATGTGCTTCATATTGATTTTGTTTCACGATAACGATATCTTTATCTAACGACAAAAAGGCACTTGCAACAAGGAGTGCCTCGTCATTGATATCATGAACAATGATATCATTTTTATTGTAAAGAAGGCTTTGAAAAGCCTTTGAATCTTTTAAAATATTGAGTATTTTTTTCATATAAACCTCTAATTAAAATTATTCATCGCATGTGAAAAATCATGATCAAGATAGTCGAGAATAGCTTCACATGCTTGATCTATTCCTTTATCCATATCAATCATTTCATCATTTGAAAAACGAGAAAGAACATAATCAACAACCTTCATATAGGGATGACGACCAATACCAACACGTATTCTTTTAAACTTTTGACTTCCTGTATGCAAAATGATATTCTTGATCCCATTATGTCCACCAGCACTCCCTGATTCTCTTAATCTCAGTTTCCCTACTGGCATATCCATATCATCATATATAACAAGAATATCATTAAGATCAATCTTGTAAAAATCCATCACTTGTCTCACTGATTCTCCAGATAAATTCATAAAAGTTTGTGGTTTCAATAATATAATATCTTCACCACGATATTTCATCTTTGTATATAAACCTTTAAATTTGCTTTGATTGATAGATTCACCCATCTTATCAGCAAAATGATCTAATACCATAAACCCTGTATTATGTCTTGTTCTTTCATATTCTTTTCCAGGATTCCCTAATCCTATAATTAATTTCATAATTTACCTCTTTAATGCAAAAATCTTCATGGAAATAGGTGATAAATGTGTCAATGAGCCATTATCATTATAGATTACATCATAACCATCCATATCTTCAATATCAAAACAATCATGAGAAGGATTCATAT
>CAMFRJ010000162.1 GCA_945981915.1 uncultured Erysipelotrichaceae bacterium | reverse complement strand
CAGCTGAAGCGCTTCCCCATAAAAAATCTTTTGGAAAGCCTTTCGATTCCTTAAAATACATGAATTGTCCTCCTTTATTGATAATTCCTTTTCTTTTTTTCTATTTTATTTTTATACATGATACTATCCGCTTCATTAATAATATCATCTAATAAGAAATGATGAAATAAGTTCATCTTTTTAATGCCTATTGATAAACTGACATCCATTTCTCTTTTGATTCTTTGATTGATTTCAATTGTTTTTTCATGAATGATATTTTCAATATATTGAAAATCATCATCACTATCACTTTTATAAACAACTAAAAATTCATCACCGCCCATTCTACAAATGATTGAATTAATAGGAAATGATTCTTTCAAAATATTGGCCCCTTTTGTGATAGCAAGATCTCCTTCATCGTGTCCATATGTATCATTAATTTGTTTCAAACGATCAAGATCAACATAAATAATATAGGCAAATTGATCTTCACTAATTAAAGAGATAAAGTCATAAACATTTTTATAAAAACCTCTTCGATTATAAAGATATGTTAATTGATCTGTTTCTGATTGTCTTTCAATATTGTTGAATAACTGTAGGGTATGCAAAGCGGAACTGATATGTATTCTTAAAAATTCTAAAATAGATTCTGCTTGCATATTTAAGTCACAAACAAGATAACCATACAGATCCTCTTTGGAATAAATACTTAAAATCGCTAATGGTTTTCCATTTTCAAAAGATTGTTCTTTTAGAATCTGATTCACTTTTAAGACTTCTCTAACCTTCAAAATGGATTGTCCATTTTCTATCTTTCCAACTAATCGAATCGTTCTTTGACCAACATAATGCATATTGACATTATTTAACGGTTGATCAAATAAATACAACCACCCATTGGTTACATGAAAGCTCTTTAATGCTTCAAGAATGTTATTGTAACATTCTTTTTTATTTGAAAATAACATCAATTCTTTAGATGATAGATTGATCTGCTTTTGAATACTTTGATATTCTTTATTTTTCGTAAGTGTCACAGTATCTAGTGTATAGATACAAAGACGATCTATTTTTTTGTAAAATTCATAAGCAATCGCTCTTTTTTTCTCATTGATAAAAGAAAATTGTTGAATATAAACACGTGAAAAGATTTTGATCGCACGATATGATTTTTTAAAATCGATATAAACAAGACCATTATTTTTTAATAAATCCGTGATATATTGCATAAATGATGGATAATAATCTTGATCCATCTGATTAAAATCAAGTTGACTGATATTTTGGATTACTTTCTTTAAAGGATCATAATGATTTTCTATTAATACTTTACTATACTTTGATACCAAAAAATTTTCGATGATATTCCATTTTACTAAGAAAGAATCTCCGTTTTGAAAACTTTCTGTCAGGTCTTTTTCTAACCATAATTCCTGTTTTGAAGTAATTCCCAATGATTCTCTGGCGATAAATGAAGAAGGTAAGATGACATGCTCAATTGTCTTTGATTCCATTTGAGTCAAAGCTTGGAGCACTGCATTAAATCCTAACATATAAGCAGGTGCCTTCACAGAAGCAAGTGGCGGTTGCATTTTAGAAGCTTCATAAATATCATCATATCCTAATACAGAAACCTGTGAGCCTATTTGTATATTTTTCTTTTTTAAAACACTATATGTTGCTATGGCGAGTTCATCATTACCACAGACAATGGCATCAACATTATCAACATGTTGTAAAAATTCTTCAATGACATCTTCATTTGTTCTTTCAAAGGTTGGTGCATGAAAAATCTGATTCTTGTCTTTTAAAAGGCCATATTGGCTGAGAACTTCCTGAAATACTTTCATTCTTCGATTAGAACCATTATTTGTTTTTGGTCCTGCAATCATAATCATCTCTTTTTTATTTAATTGATTGACCATATATTCTAAGGCCTCTTTTAATCCATCTTCTGCATCAAATGAGACACTTGAATATTGGGGATACATATCATTGAGTGTAATGATTGGAATATTGTGAAACAAACTTAATAATTCTTCTTTTTTTTCATTGGTACGGCAAATACTTGCAATTGATATGATAATTGCATCTAAACTATCAGCAATAGGAAAAACATTATTTTGTTGATAGTCATAATCCTGTGAATTTTCATTAATAAAACCACCATAAAAAATGTCCAACTGTACATTATTCGTTAATGCTGCCTCTTTTGCACCTCTACATATTTCTATACTAAAATTATTTTCTAGTGTATCTACTAATAATCCAATAGTTATTTTTTTCATTGTTACCTCTATTACAACTGTTCTATAAAAGTCGTTAATGTTTTTTCATAATCATCTGATTCTTGTAAATCATAGAGATATTTTTCATCTTTTAATATGAATAAAACCTTTTCTCCTCTATTTTTATTATATAAAGAGTACACCATCTTTAAAGGCACAAAATCATCATTTTTTGTATGAAAATATAATGTTGGAATATCATTATGTCTTGCATATCTTATAGTGCTTTCTTTAATATCAATGTGAATTGCTTTTTTGATATATTTTGAAATTAACATGATTGCTGGATATTTGGCTGCTTTATAATCTGTCATAATACGATAACCAATAATATCATAAGGACTTGTATAGGCTCCATCACTAATGATTCCTTTAACATTTTTTAACAGATGTTTTCCAGAAGCATTAATAATAGCGTTAGCTCCCATTTCCTTACCATACATGATGATTTGGTGTTTTTTCCCATAAGTCTTTAAAAGATATTGATTCCATAACACAATATCTTGTACATCTTTGATTCCAAAACCTCTAATATAACCATCACTTTGTCCATGAGCACAAAAGTCAATTAATAGGATATTAGCCTGAGGTAAACGGGTTTCAAAATATGGAACATACAATGACATATCTTTTGCTTCTAATCCAAAAGGATGAGCAATTAATAATGTTGTATCAGCATTTTCTTTTTCAATCAATAATCCATGTAATTGAATATCATGTTGATTTTTGATATAAACATCTTTTGCTGCATATTTACTTTCTAAAATACTTGGTCTATCTTCATTCTTATGATGACGATACATCAATTTTTTACTAAACTTGTTTGATAAAGAAATAACAGTTGCTGCTGTTGCTCCTAAAGCTGTTAAAGCTAACAATCCCTTATAGCTTTTCTCTTTTGCCATATTTATTCCTCCTTATACTCTTCCATTAACAATCGATTGATATTGGCAACTTGTTCAAATGATGTTAATCGATATTTATCATTATTCATCCTTGCTGCATAAAAGCGAATTGCTTTTTCTAATTCATCTTTAATAATACTCTTATATTTTGCTGGAAATGAAGAAATTGGGAAACACACAAATACAAATGTGTTATAATCTTTAGAAAAAAGATCAATCAGTAATTCATATCCTTCATTCATAATGATGGTATTTCCAATAGCAAGCTGCAGATCATGATTAGCAAATGTCAACATATCATTGATCACAAATCGCAAAACATCTTCACAAGCCTCTTTATATTCATCTGGATCACTATCATAAAGTGCTTCGATAAATTCTATGACAATATTATTGTCATCTTCTATTTTCTTTTGAACATATTCAAATAATTGTTTAGCGACTTCGATATCAGTTAAAACAAGATTCCCAAAATCACTCATGATTGCAAAAGCAAATCTTTTGACCTGACACAATCTCCAAATAGCTTCTAATAGCTGATCTTTTGTAGAATCAAAAAAAGCTTTTAAATGTGTTGAGATTATCTGAATGATTTTTCTAAAATAGTAGAGATGATATTGATATTCAGTATCTAAATATTTTGCATTCACGCCATCCCATTCATATTCATAAAGAATTTTATCCATTAACAACAAGATAGAATCCATGAATTTTTTATAATTTTTATTTTCTATCAATCTTTCTAGATAAGGCATAAAAAATGTATAAAATTCATCTGCTGTTTCCTGATTTGTCCCTGAATGATATTCTAAATAATCCAAAATATTACGATAATCCAAAGGCTCTAAAAAAGTGTCCTGTGGATGTGTTTCAATAAAATGTTCAAAAACATGACAATGCAAAATAGTTGTATATTGATTAAAATATATAATTTGAGCTAATGCATCTTTAATAATATATTCTTGTTCCTGTTCATGTAAAACCATAGA
>CAMFRJ010000161.1 GCA_945981915.1 uncultured Erysipelotrichaceae bacterium | reverse complement strand
TGTAATAATTGTTTAATTGTAATAGACTCTAAATTATAATCTTTACATAAAGAAAGCAATCCTTCTGCAAGTTTTTCTTTTGCTTTTATCGCCATTTTTATCTTCTCCTTTATTATTATTATAGGTGATTAAATTTTGAAAATAAAGAAGAAAAAATCCGTATTCTTTATAATATAAAAGCAATACGAATTGATTGATAATATGATTATTTCTTTAAAACAAAAGGTTCTCCTGGTGCTAATATACGTATTCTTTCAGGATGGACAACTCTTTCAAAAAGATCTTCAGGATTTCCATTAAATGGTGTCATTGATGGTGCATCAACACTTCCCCAATGAATACAAATTAAATCAGCATGAGGATATTGATTCGCTAACTTAATTGCTCCGTCTAATGTAATGTGCCATTCATTATCTGCAAAATCAAATAAAATAACATCTGGTTCATTCATTTGTAAATGTTCTTCTAACAATTGTGAATCACCTGGAAGCCATATTGTTCCATCAGCTGTATCGAACCAATACCCACAATAATCTTCTTCTTTCCAAAATCTATAATTATATTTCTTTGAACCATTTTGCCAATTATGTTTTGCTGGTGTTAATGTCACTTTGACATCGTGAATCAAAAATTGTTCATGAATGTCATGACCTATTCCTGGTATCCCTTCTTTATTCATTTGACTTGCGACATAGTGAGGTGCATGATATGAATGACAGACGCTAAGAACATCTTGACAAGTAGGAATACTGAAATGATCATTATCAATATGTGTAATAAGTAATGCATCTAAATCAGGTATTTCATGCGGTAATATTGGCATGTCGATTAGTAAATCCATATCAAAACCTTCAAGTAATGGATCTATCATGATATTTGTCCCTCGACTATTGATCATGATACTTGCACATCCTAACCATGTGATTTCTGTATAGTCTTTTTGTGCAAAAGCATCTTTATTCATTTTTATTGTTTTTGGAGCAAGTGCTTGCCCTTTTTCGTTTTTTATAATTTTTATTTTTCTTTTTCCTTTTTTATTTTTTTGCCATCATGCCTACTAAAGCATGTGGTTGATATGTTTCTTCAAGATAGTTTATTTCTTGTTCATTTAATTCTAACTCAACAGCTTTAACTGCTCCATCAATATGATGTTTCTTTGTTGCACCCACAACTGGTGATGTCACTTTTGACATCAACCAAGCCAAAGAAATTTCAGTCATTGAAACTTTTCTTTTTTCTGCTAATTCTTCAACTCTTCGAATAATAATCAAATCAGCATCTTTTGTCGCATCATATTTCCCTTTAGCATAAGCATCTTCACTCATACGTTTAGAATCTTCACCTGGATGTTTTGCTAGACGACCACTCGCTAACGCACTATATGGTGTCATAGCAATATTTTCTTCTTCACATAATGGAGACATTTCTCTTTCTTCTTCTCTAAAGATCAAATTATAATGACCTTGAACCGATACAAATTGTGTCCACCCATGTTCTCTGGCAACAGCATTGGCTTTAGCAAGTTGCCATGCATAACAATTAGAAATACCAATATATCTCACTTTTCCACTTTCTACAGCTTCATTTAATGCTTCTAAAACCTCTTCGATTGGTGTGTTGTTATCCCAACTATGATAAATATATAAATCAACATAGTCCATTTGTAGTCTTTTTAAACTATCATCTAAACATTTTAAAATATGTTCTTTTGCACTGATTCCTGCTTCAATTTCTTCCTTTGTACGATTAGTAAATTTGGTCGCTATAACAACATCTTCTCTTCTAGCAAAATCTTTTATTGCATGTCCTAAATATTCTTCGCTTGTTCCTCCTTGATAAGCCATTGCTGTATCAAAGAAATTGATTCCTTGTTCTAAAGCATATTTGATAATTTCTCTTGATTCATCTTCTGGTAATGTCCATGAATGCATTCCTTGTGTTGCTTTACCAAATCCCATACATCCAAGACAAACTTTTGATACTTTTAAATCACTGTTTCCTAATTGAACATACTTCATTTTTATTCCTCCTATACTTTATTTCTAATCACTTCTTTTAAATGAAATTGTTGATCATCAAATTCATAAACAAAGATACAACAATTACCAAAACCTTTTTTTAATTCTTCCATTGGATCTTGAATACCACGCAAGAAGTTAAAACAGGCACCGCTATGACTTACAGCCAATACTGATTGATGATCTTCTTTTTTCATAATATTTGTGAGTGTTTCCAACATGCGATCTCTTACAGTATTAGAAGATTCTCCTCCATATTGCAAATAAAATGTTTCACAATCTTTTGGTGTTAAATGTTTATTTATTCTTTCACTTTCACCTTCTAATTCTCCATAACAATGTTCTTTTAAACCTTTTACTCTTGTATAAGGCATATCTGTAACCAACTCTAGTGTATCACTACATCTTTCACTTGTTGAACAATAAGCATGATCAAAAGTAATATGATGTTCTTGAAACCATTGACCTGCCTTTTTAGCTTGTTGTTTTCCTAATTCTGTAAGTGGTGAATCGCACCATCCTTGTATTTTATGTTGGACATTAAACAAGGTTTCACCATGTCTCATCAAATATAATGTTTTTGTCATATTGATTCCTCCTACTTATATCATAAACCATATCAAAACATTTTCAATTGACAAAAAATAAACAAAGTCAAAATTTTGACTTTGTTTAAAAAACGTCTATTTATTTTGATGAAACTGTGATTCTACAATAAAGATACCTTCTTCATGACTTGATCTCACTTTTAACCAATACTTTTTAAGATGATCATTCATAATATCTATTATCACATCAACATTACATTTTTTTCCCTCTTGTTTTAAAGCCAATCCACAGCTAGCACAACCACCTATAGAATGGATAGAGTATTCTATGCCTTTTTCCTTAAGAACCTTATTTATTTCAACAATCATTCCAAAATCAACAACACACATACGATTCCTCCTGTTTTGTATCTATTACTTATGAAGATAATTTTTTTGTTGATAATAACTCATCTGCATTTTCATCATCTTTTATTTTAACGAAAAAGGTAATAATCTTCAAAGATTATTACCTTATAGACAAAATTTATTTTACAATATAGTAACTGGCTCTTTCCATATAATATCAGCAATAGGTCTATTCACTATAAACTCCATTGTTTTAGAATAACTATATAAGATCGACGATATATTTTTATATCATAAAGCTTGCCATACTAAGTTATAAAATCTCATTTTTTATTTCATCTTTTGTTTTAACATTTGTATAATAGCTTCTAATGAAATAGGTTGTTCTATTGGTCTAATACCAGCTCTTTCTTCTGCTGTATTTCCATAGTCAACTTCCATTAAGACTCCTGAAGCGTATGTTGCTAATTGGCTATTCAAGAAAACAATAGGTCCTGCCATTTCTTCAGATGTGGCCAATCTTCCAGCATAACCACAATGAGAAAGTAATCCTGCTTCTCCTCCAGCCATTGCCTCAAATTCATCTTTCATTCCTGTAGAAGTAGAACCTGGTAATACAGAGTTTACTCTAATTCCTTTTGCGGCAAATACTTTTTGTAAATATACTGTGTAATAATTCATGGCTAATTTTGAAAAAGGGTATCCTAATGTTCCTGGCAAATATTGTAAACCTGTTTGATTGATGGCAGCAACTGTATCTTCCCAACCTTTAGCTTCTATCATAGATAAATAAACATTTTTATTTTCGTCTTTTTCCCAGCCATTTCCTGCAGTTGACGTCATAAACGCGATTGTTCCACCTTTTTCCATACGTTGAATCAAATATTCTTCACTTATATATTTATTCGCAATAAAATCAATACTCACAGTTGTCATAAAATCATTTTTTGATCCTGAAACGCCAGCAATTCCAAAATAAGAATCAATTTTTTGCGGTATGATTTTCATAGCTTCATCAATAGATTCCTTTTTTGATAGATCAACGTGTACATATTATTAAATACCATTTACACTACATTCATTCCAATCTAAAGCATAAACTTTTGCTCCTAAATCAACTAACATTTCAGCAGTTGCTTTACCCATACCTGAACTTGCACCTGTTACAACAACATTTTTTCCAACATATCCAAAATAATCTTTCATCAATATAAACCCTCCTTTGTTTTTATATTATAAAATGAATTGATTTTGCTGATAATATGCTTTTTTATAATACGAACATTCTTAACAAATATGTTCGTATTACTGTCTCTTATACAC
>CAMFRJ010000160.1 GCA_945981915.1 uncultured Erysipelotrichaceae bacterium | reverse complement strand
ATGTTATTATACAAGAAATAAAGGGGTGAATTTGATGGAACGTTTATTTTATATTGATCAGATAAAAACTGAAGATATTAATAAATTATCTATTAAATTAAATGAGATGCAAGAAGTTTCTCATATTAAAATCATGAAGGATTCCATTTCATTTAATTGTGCTCGTCCAGATAATGTTCAAACTTTCTTAAATGAATCTGATTTGGATTATGTTTTAAAAGAAATGGTTAATAAAAGAAAAAGAGAATATGTTTCTTCACAAAATAAAGTGAAACAGTTTTTTATGTTTGAAAATTTAACGAGTGAAGAAGAAGCACAGGAAATCAGAGAAGTTCTTTCCAAATATAGTGTTTATGAAGATGTCAATGTTGATTTTGCAAATAAGATCTTAACATTGACAACATCTAATAAAAATGCTTTAAGTCGTATTTTTCGAATTGTTGAAAATATCAATCCTGATATTCATGTAGAACAATGGAAAAAACCATTTAAATCACAGGATATCTTTAATGAAAAGTATATTCAAAAATATATTAGAATTGCAGCTTTATGTGTCGGTTTTGCTATTGGGCTTGTTACAAAAAATGATGCGACATTCTTAACTTATGTTGGTTGGTTATTGGCACTTGTTGTCTGTAACGAAGAAGTTATCAAAAAAGCTAAAAAAGATATTCAGTTAAAACAGTATTTGAGTGAACATGTTTTGATCTTGATCGCATGTTTTGGTGGTTGGTTGTGTCAGGCTTTTATTGAAGCAATCGTTGTTTCTTTACTTTATCAACTGGGGCAAGTCTTAATGTCTTTTGTATCTCATAATACTTTTTCTAAGATTGATGGATTATTGAATAAAGAAGCGATTGGAAGACGATTAAAACGTGGACAAGAAGAAATGATTCCATTAACTGATTTTGATATTGGGGATGTTTTGGTTGTTCACGAAGGAGAACCGATTACTTTAGGTGGAACGATTGTGAAAGGAAAAGCAAAACTTGATGTTTATGCGATTGACGGTAGTGATGTTCTGGCAGATTCAAAAATTGGAGATCGTGTCTATAGTGGAACAATTGTCAAAGAAGGTTATGTGCATGTCAAAACAACTGTTCTTTATGAAGATTCGGCTATGTCTACAGCGATGAATATTGCGATGAATGCGCCTGTGACACAATCAAAGATAGAAAAAATTATTAATAAGGTCACATCAGGGTATACGGTCTTATTGATTATCTTAGGATTATTATGTTGTATCGTTGGACCATTTATTAGTCAAGATGCCAATTTAAATCCTGTTTATTTAGGAATTATTATGATTACAATGGCAGGAAGCAATGCTTATAAACAAGGAGCTTCATTTAGTTTGTTAGCGGGTGTTGCAAAAGCACTATCAAAAAAGATTACAATTAAAGAAAATAGTGGCTTAGATGATCTCAATACTTGTGCAACAATCATTTATGATCGTTTTGATGGAATTGAAACAACTGATGAAGAAATGGATCTCTTTGAAAAGTTATCTCATCTTCATAAATCATTGATTATTTTCAATGATGGTCCTGTGAATATGGAAAATGAACAGTACACGATCTACAATAATCTGTCTGTTGAAGAAAAATTAGAAGTGATGGATAAAGCGATGGTTGCTGGACCAGTAGCCTATATTGGAGATTGTGATAAAGATATTTCTTTGTTACAAAAAGCCAATGTTGGAATATCACGTGGTGGTGTTCATAATCAAAATGTTCTGAAAAATAGTGATATTGTTCTTGCAAGTTCAAATTATGATACGATCATTGATCTATTTAATATTACTAAGAAACAAAAGGCTATTAATATTGAAAATACTTTCTTTGGTATTTTGATTAGTCTTTTGGTTGTCTTACTGGCAACAATTTCATTGATGCCATGGTGGTTAGCAATTATCATTGATTATATCATTACTAATGTTGTGATTATGAATACACAACGTATCACTTATTTATAAATGCAAAGATACCTTTGCATTTTTTTTAGGAGGATATCAATGATTGTTAAAAAAGAAATGTGCTTATTAGATTTTCTATTACAAAGCTACAATCGAAAAAATGCTAAAAATTTATTAAAATATCAACAGGTTTATGTGAATTCAAAACCAATTGCTCGTTTTGATCATCCCTTAAAGGTCAATGATGTTGTTGAAATCAAAAAGAAAGAGACAACACCTTTAGATATTATTTATGAAGATCAAGATTTAATCGTCATCAATAAACCTTCAGGATTATTAAGTATGTCTGATGGAAAAGAAAAAGAAAAGACAGCCTATCATTGGGTGAGTGAATATTTAAAAAAACAGGATAAAAGAAATAAGGTTTTTATTGTTCATCGTTTAGATCGCGAAACATCAGGTGTTTTGATGTTTTGTAAAAATGAAAAAATAAGAGATCTTTTACAAAATCAATGGAATGATTTGGTATTTGAAAGAGGATATATGGCTGTTGTGGAAGGACAAATGAAAAAACAGCAGGGGACCTTAAAAAATCACTTGGCACAAAGCAAGAGTCAGGTTGTTTATGTGACAAATGAAGATAAAGGAAAATTAGCAATCACTCATTATCGTGTTTTAAAACAGAATCACTATGCTTCTTTATTAGAGATTCATTTGGATACTGGCAGAAAAAATCAAATCAGGGTTCAATTGTCACATATTGGTCATCCTATTGTAGGAGATAAAAAATATGGTGCAAAGACCAATACATTCCAACGTTTGGCTTTACATGCTCACCAATTTGGTTTTTTACATCCATATACCCATCAAAAATATTTGTTTGAAGCCAAAACGCCTTTTTCATTGATGGCAATCAAGAATAAATCAGGAAAATAAGAATTTTCTTGACAGAAAGGGCATAAAATGATAATATCTTTATGCAAATGAAAAGTAGTGGAAAGAAGAAGTGCCTGCTTCTCGCCTGATTGATGTCGTCAATGGGCAAATGTCACTAAGATAACATATCTTAATGTCAATAGTGGGTACTTAGTGTGCTCACTTTTTATTTCACTATCATAAATGGAGGTGGCTTTTATTAGCAGATTTGATAACAGAAAACCAAAACAACCTGATGATTTAGTTAATGAAAGAATTCGTTTTAAGGAAGTCTTGGTTATTGATCAAAACGGGGATCAATTAGGAGTAAAAAGTAGAAATGAAGCATTAGATATTGCATATGATGCTGATTTAGACTTAGTTTGTGTGGCTCCTAATGCAAAACCGCCAGTATGTCGTATTATGAACTTTGGTAAATACCGTTTTGAACAACAGAAAAAAGCAAGAGAAATGAAGAAAAACTCTAAAGTTGTTGCTTTAAAAGAAACACAATTATCAGTGACAATTGATGTTCATGATAAAAATGTCAAATTAAAAAGAACATTAAAATGGTTAGAAGATGGTAATAAGGTCAAAGTAGCTATAAGATTTAGAGGTAGACAACTTGCACACGTTGATTTGGGTAAAAAAGTTATTGATGACTTTGTTGAAGAATGTGCAGAGGTTGGTCAAATAGAAAAACCAGCTAAATTAGAAGGACGTACTTTAACAGCTATATTAGCACCAAAAAAGAAAAAGTAATTAATGGAGGAAATATATTATGCCAAAAATGAAATCACATAGCGGACTTAAAAAACGTTTAAAAAGAACAGGTAGTGGAAAATTAAAACGTAGCCATGCTTACGTTTCACATTTATCACACAACAAAACTCATAAACAAAAGAAACACTTAGCGAAAGCAACAGTTGTTAGTGCTTCTGATTATAAGAGAATTAAATCAAGATTATGTAAATAATCAATAGAATGAAATAGGAGGAAGAAACGATGGCAAGAGTTAAAGGTGGATATACAACTAGACATAGAAGAAAAAAAGTGATTAAATTAGCCAAAGGATACTTTGGATCTAAACATAAATTATATAAAACTGCTCATGAACAAGTTATGCATTCTATGGCATATGCATATAGAGACAGAAGAAACTTAAAGAGAGAAATGAGAAAATTATGGATTGCTCGTATTAATGCAGCAGCAAGAATGAATGATATCTCATATTCTCAATTAATGTATGGATTAAAATTAGCTAACGTTGAAATTAACAGAAAAATGTTATCAGAAGTTGCAATTTGTGATCCAGAAGGATTTAGCGCAATTGTTAATACAGCAAAAAAAGCTTTAGAAAACGCTTAAAAAACAGATTGAAAATCTGTTTTTTTTTAATTAAATCAATAATTGAGTCGCTAGTTGAAAGATATATTAAACAATGATAATATAAA
>CAMFRJ010000159.1 GCA_945981915.1 uncultured Erysipelotrichaceae bacterium | reverse complement strand
TTACAAATGTACAAAATAGATTTAATTTATCCGTAAAAATTGTTTATAGTATAATATTTTAAGAACTGACTGATCAATTTGATTGATAGAAATTTGATTATTATCAATAGCGTTTAAAATAGCCTGATATTGTTGTTCTACATCACTAGATATAATCATATCATTTCCAGCCAAAATAGCTTGTACAGCACTATATTCATCACTACAAAAATCTTTGACTCCTTGCATTGACAAATCATCAGTAATAATGATTCCATCATATGAAAGATTATTTCTTAAAATATCATGAACTTTTTTAGATAAAGATGCTGGATTTTGACTATCTATACTATCAACAATATTGTGACACACTAAGATCATATGAGCATTTTCTTTAATTCCTTCTTGAAAAGGTATAAAATCGTTATCTTTTATTTCTTGATAACTTCTTTGATCATGAATTGTTTGATAATGTGTATCTTCGTTATTCCCATAACCAGGAAAATGTTTTAAACAACTTCCCATATTATCTTTTTTCATTTGCTTTAAAACAGTTTTCACATATTGTCCTGTTTCAACTGCATTTTTTCCAAAGCTTCTAGAATACATAAAATCATCTGGGTTGATTGAAACATCACAAACTGGTGCTAAATTTAAATTTATTCCTAATTGTTTTAAAAATATGTTTTTTTCTTTTGTATCATTAACAATAGCTTCAAAACCACCTTGCTGATAAATCATTTGTGGAGATTGAAATCTTTGTTTACGATAATATTGACTGACTCTAACAACACTACCTCCCTCTTCATCAACTGCAAAAAACATCTTAATTCTTGCATTATTTTGATAAGTTTGAATATCTGTTGTGACTTCTTCTTCTGTTTTATTAGAAAAATTATCTGCAAACATCAAAACACCGCCAGGTTGGAATGTTTTTAAGAAAGTTTCTGTTTCTTTGTCTGGATAAGTGATCAAAAACATTTGTGCTACTTTTTCTTCTAATGACATATTTTGTATTAATGTTGATAATTCTTGATTGACAACACCTTTTTTCTCTTGAGATAGCTTGATTTCTTTAACTTCATATTTTTGAACTTTCACATCTTGAATATCTTTATTATTTTGATTGAGCTTTCCTTCATATCTTATAGAAATTCGATTTCCTACAAGTAATCCCTTATTCTTATCTATTGCACCAGCAATTGAAATTAAATATTGTGTATTATCATCTAATCTAATAAATAATATTTCATCACCTACAGAGGCAATTTGTCCTTCTAATAAAGGATATTGACTATAATCAATTTCTTCTTCCCTATTAAAATAAAAACATCCTCCAAGAACCATTATCAAACATAAAATGCATATCAAAATAATCTTTTGATGAGACTGCTTTTGTATATGCTTTCCTTTCATGCAAGATCCTCCTGAGTCGTAATCTTAATATTACTATAATCGCCTAAAACAGCCTTGATTGGTTGATCAATATATCTTTCAAATAATTGACTATCATCTGTCGCCTGATAGTTTTCATCTTTTGCTTTTTGATAGGCTTCTTGAATCAATGATGTTCGAAAGACTTGTGGTGTTTGTGCTTGCATTAACATTTCTCTTTTTAACGTTTTGATAACAATTCCCTCTTTAACCTCTTTAATAGTATCTTTACAAGGTACCATCAATAATCCTGCATTATAATCTTTTAAACAATCCACCAAATCATTAATGCTTTTCTTGGTTACAAAAGGACGGGCTCCATCATGAATAAAAACATAATCTTCTTTAATTTTTTTTAATCCTTCATAAACACTATCTTGTCTTTCTTGACCACCATAAACATATTCTATTCTTTTATCTTGAACTAGTTTCTTAATATCTTCTATTTCATTTTCTTTTGTAACAACAATAATTTGTTGACATCTTTGATCATTAAGAAAATGAGCTATATTCATCTCATAAATCGTTTTACCATTTATTTGATAAAATATCTTATTATACTTTAATCCTGTCCTTTTTCCACTTCCTGCACATAACAATATTAAACTATATCTCATTTTTCTCACCTCTACATTTTATTTTAACATAGTTAAAATAAGATTATCAATTCATTGATTCTTGTCTTTATCTTAAAAAAACAACTGATTAAGTAGAGTTTTTATTTAGTTATGATATAATTAAATAAGTAGAGGAGGATGTTATATGAAAACAACGCTTATTATCATGGCTGCTGGAATTGGTTCACGCTATGGTAAAGGAATTAAACAACTCGCTAAAATTGGTCCTCATGGTGAAATCTTAATGGATTATTCTATTTATGATGCTATTGAAGCTGGTTTTAATAAAGTTGTCTTTATTATTAGAAAAGATATTGAAAAAGAATTTAGAGAAGTTATTGGAAATAGAATAGAAAAATATATAGAAGTAGAATATGTTTTCCAAGAATTAAAAAATGTTCCTGAAGGATGTCATGTCCCTGCTGATAGACATAAACCTTGGGGAACTGGACAAGCAATTCTTGCTTGTAAAGGTGTTGTCAATGAACCTTTTGCAATCATTAATGCTGATGATTATTACGGGAAAATTGCTTTTAAAAAACTGCATGATTTCTTATTAACAGCTGATCCATCACAAAGTGAATTTACAATGGCAATGGCTGGATTTATATTAAAAAATACTTTAAGTGATAATGGAACAGTAACAAGAGGAATTTGTATTGAAAATGATGAAGGTTATTTAACAAAAGTTATTGAAACAAAAGGAATTATTGCTAATGAAAATGGTGGATTAGATTGTGAAACAAGAGAAAGTCGTGCGATTATCCATCCGGATAATCGTGTCTCTATGAATATGTGGGCAGGTTTCCCTCACTTTATTGATTATCTTGAAGAAGGATTCAAAGAATTCTTGTTAGATGATACTGATAATCCAATCACTAAAGAATATTTATTACCAATCATTGTTGATCAGCTTCTTCAAGAAAAACGTGCTACTGTAAAAGTACTTCAAACAACTGATCGTTGGTTTGGTGTTACATATCCAGAAGATAAAGAAGTTGTTGAAAAAGCAATGAAAGAACTCATCGATAATCAAGTCTATCCAGAACAGCTTTGGAAATGATAAAAAGGCGAAAGCCTTTTTATTTTGTTTTCTCTAGTTGATAAGCTCTTTTTATTAATTGACGAGCTCCTCTTTGGGTTGGATAATTTTTTAATAATTGTTCAATCTTATCATTTGAAAGATGATGATTTCTTTGAATGATTTCTTTTAAATCATTTCTGTTTAAACTTTGATATTCAATAATCTGATCTATTCTATTGAGCAGCTCATCACTCAAATGTGTTTTATTTTTATGTTGATTCTTTTTGAAACCTAAATATTTATTCATTTTATTATGATACGTCATAATAATGATAACATGATGAAAATATATTTTTCTCTTTTTATTATCCTCCATATATCCATCATCTAAAACTTGTAAAAATAAATTAAGAACATCACGATGTGCTTTATCAACTTCATCTAAAAGTAAGACACTATGGGGATAGCTTTGCAGTTCTGTCAAAAATAAACTCGGTTGATTGTACCCAACATAACCTGGAGGAGATCCTAATATTTTTGATATAGAAAATGCATCCTGATATTGTGTCATATCTAATTTAATGAAATGAAAATGGAGATATTTGGCTAATACCTTCGCTGTTTCACTTTTTCCTATACCTGTTGTTCCTGAAATAAGAATAGATGAAAATAATTTTATTTTAAGTTGTTCAATGAGTTGTTGGATTCCTTTTTCTTGACCAATGATATGATGATTTAATTGTTTTTGTAATTGATCAAAATGAATATCTTGATCAATTTGAATAGATAAATAATTTTCAATAGTACGAATAATTCTTTCTCGACTGAGGACTGTCTCATGATGAAAATGTGCTTTTACACAAGATAAATCCAATATATCTATTGCTTTATCTGGATATGTCCTATTTTTTAAATAATTATCTACCAGTTGAATTAATTCTTTTAAAATATCATCATCTATTTGAATATGATGATATTCTTCATAATATGACTTAATTCCTTTTAATATTTGATATGTTTCATCTTTCGTATTTTCTTTTAAAGTGACTAAAGAAAAACGTCTATTCATAGCATGATCATGTTCAAAATGATTATAGTATTCTTCTAATGTTGTCGCCCCAATCATCGTCATGTCTTTTCTTGCCAAATATGGTTTTAATATATTAGACGCATCAATTGCTCCTTCTGCACCTCCTGCTCCAATCAAATTATGAATTTCATCTATAAATATAATAACATCATCC
>CAMFRJ010000158.1 GCA_945981915.1 uncultured Erysipelotrichaceae bacterium | reverse complement strand
CCATTAAAAGGTGAAGAAGAACGCTTGATGATTGAAAGAGCTTGTACTGGTGATCGAAAAGCAAAAGATAAACTGATTGAACATAATTTAAGATTGGTTGTCTATGTTGCCAAAAGATATGATAATACGACCAATTGTTCTTTAGAAGATCTCATCAGTATCGGGACAATTGGCTTAGTCAAAGCCATCCATACTTTCAAATCAGATAAAAATATCAAGCTAGCAACTTATGCTTCAAGATGTATAGAAAATGAAATACTTATGTTTTTAAGAAAAAATAATAAGATTCGTTATGAAATATCATTAGATGAACCATTAAATATCGATTATGATGGTAATGAGTTATTATTAGGAGATATTGTGGGAACAGACGATGATCTCGTTGAACAGGAAATGCTTCATAACCAACAAAAGAAGTTGTTTTATGAAGCTTTAAAAGGACTGAGTGATCGTGAAAAAGAAATTTTGATCTTAAGATATGGTTTAAAAGATAATGATGAATTAACACAAAAAGATGTTGCTAAGTTATTGGGAATTTCACAATCATATATTTCCAGATTAGAAAAGAAAATTATCAAAAAATTAAGAACTCAATTAAATTATGATGAAGTGAAATAAAAAGTATAAATATGTCAAAAAAGCACACAATATGATTGGTGATATTGTGGAAAGTCAGTTATTTAATCAATATATTCCTCAAAAGAATATGACAAAAAAAGAATTTTATACTTTGATTCAAGAGTATGGAAAAAATCATGATCCAAGAATCAAAGAACAACTCATTAGAGGTAATTTAAAGTTAGTCATTGCGATGACAAAAAGATTTTATCAAAAAACAAGTCAACAAGATGATCTCTTTCAAGTAGGGATCATTGGTTTAATGAAAGCAATTGATCATTTTGATGTGTCTTATCAGCTTCAATTTTCTACTTATGCAGTTCCTTTGATTGTTGGTGAAATGAAAAGATATCTTCGTGATAACAGTCAAATCAAAATATCACGATCAATTAAAGATCTGGCTTTTTCCATTTTGAAGGTTACTGACCAATATATGAGTCTTTATCAAAGAGAACCAACAATAGAAGAGTTACAAAATGAATTGAAAGAAGATAAAGCCGCTATTATAGAGGCTATGCTGTCAACCAATAGTGTAGCTTCTTTTCAAGAAAATATTGGTGATGATGAAGATCTTAAGTTGATTGATTCCTATAGTCAAGATGACAATATGAGTGAAAAGTATCGAAATCATCTAGATTTAAAAAAAGCATTTTTATGTTTAGATCAAAGAGAAAAACAAGTCATCAAAGAAAGATATTATTTGGGGTTTTCCCAATGTGAAATAGCGAAAGAATTAATGATTTCTCAAGCTCAAGTTTCTAGAATTGAGAAAAAAGCACTGGAGAAATTACATAAAAAGCTAGAATAAGACATATGATGTAATGGTGATATGATGAGACTTGTATCAATTCAGTCTAAAGATGTCATCAATATCTTTGATGGTCAAAAAATTGGATATATTGCAGATGTAGAAATCGATTGGTGCTTAAAACAGGTTGTCGCAATCGTTGTTGAAAAAATAGGTTTCTTTCATTTTCTTTGTTTTTTCAAAGATCCACCTTGTATTGTTATTCCTATAGAATGTGTCATTTCCTTAAAAGGCGATGTCATCTTGGTCAATCTTGAACATCTTTAGTCATTTTTCTTTTTTATAACTCTTTATATTAATGGATGTGTGTGCTATAATTAGGTAAATGATAAGGAGGATAACTTCGTGGGATACGGTGAAAAAGTAAAAAAATGGTTTTTTGATGAAGAAGGGGACGAATATGATGTAGCTGATGAAAGCTACGATGCTGTTGAAGTAGACACTGAACCAAAAACGAGTTTATTTGAACAACCTAAGTATTCTAAAACGACAGAAGCTGTTAAAGCATTAAATGCTAGTAAAGACAGTCATTTGGTTTTATTTGAACCTCGCTCATTTGGAGAAACTCAAGATATTGCAAATTATTTAAAGAGTAAAAAAGCTACTGTTGTCAACTTACATCGTTTACAAAAAGATCAAGCGAAAAGAGTTGTAGATTTCTTAAGTGGTGTCATATATGCTATTGAAGGTGATATTCAAAGAATAGGACCTAAGATCTTCTTATGTACACCTCATAACATTTCTGTAGCTGGAACAATTGATTTAGATGAAGAAGAACAGGAAGATTAAAAAGTATTAGCGTTGCTAATACTTTTTTATAGTCATGTTAGAACATTTTAAAGGTGAAGAAGTCTTTGTTAAAAAGGTGCTGGATTATATTGATCAGGCCAATTATCATCAAAGACTTATTTTAACGCCTTTTTATAATCCATATTACCAATCAATTGTTCATAGTCTCATTGGAAAAAATGAAGATATTCGATGCCTTTCTTTTGGTGGATTTTTAAATAGTGAAAGTCAAAGAATGATCATTGCTCCTTCTTTTTATGAAATAGAAGAAAGTGATTTTGAAGTCGTTGTCGCAAAGATCATCTATGCCAAAAATTTTGAGAAATTAGGACACCGTGATATTTTAGGTGCTTTGATGTCATTAGGAATAAAAAGAGAGTTATTTGGCGATATTGTAGAAAAGGACAATGACTATTATATGGCTGTTGATCGAACAATCTATGATTATTTAAAAGATCATTTAAATATGATCAAACGTTCAAAAGTCAAATTCCAACTTTGTCTAGAAAAAATAGAAGTGAACAATCAATATCTGATCAAATCATTTATTGTATCATCTTTTCGTTTGGATAAAATTGTGTCTTCTTTCTATAAAATTTCTAGACAAAAAGCTGCCGAATTGATTCGCGCAGGATATGTAAAAGTTAATCATAAACCTGTTGAACAAATAAATTATTTGTGTAATAATAGGGATATAATATCATTCAAGGGACACGGAAGAGTCATGTTTGTTGATTGCAACAAACAGACACGATCTGATAATTATGTTGTTGAAGGATATTTTTATAAGTAAGGGGTGTACATGATGCATATAAGCAAACAATTTCGTGGTTATAATGTTGCAATTGTTGATGACTTATTAGAAGATAAGGATAATGAAATTGCTGCTTTGAATAAAAAATTGCAAAAATTGCAGGAAGATTACGATCATTTACAAAAACAAAAAGATTTGTTGCAGCATCGTGTCAACATTCAAGAGCAGACAAATGAAGAAATTGCGCGATTAGCATTAAAAGAAGCAAGTGAACTTATTGACAAAGCAAAAAAGAATGCTAATATGATACTAAGCGAATCGCTTGAGTATGTTCGTTCATTATCTGATGAAATGAGTGACTTTAAAGCGCAAGCTGTCAAATTTAGAGCTTCGGTAGAAAAAATGTCAAAAGATATCCTTGAGTCAATTGACAATTCTGAAGTTTATAACTTAATGGCTGAAGACTCTAAAACAGATAAATACGATGAAGGAGACAGTTTATAATTTACGTTTATAGAGAGCTGATGGTTGGTGTAAATCAGTAACAAGGATTATAATGTATCACTCTGGAGTAGCACTTTGAAAAGAGTAGGAGTTGCCGTTTATCGCGTTAAGATATTGAGTGCGTATTGAATAATACGAATTAAGGTGGTACCGCGATCACATCGTCCTTAAAGGATGATGTGTTTTTTTATTGAGATGAGAAAGGGAGAAATAAGATGAATTACAAAGACACATTATTAATGCCTAAGACTGACTTTGAAATGCGTGGAAATTTACCTAAAAAAGAACCAAAATATGTTCAAAGATGGCAAGACAACAACATGTATGAAAAAGTTATTCAACAAAATGAAGGAAAAGACAGTTTTGTTTTCCATGATGGGCCACCATATGCTAATGGAAATATGCATATGGGACATATGTTAAATAAAGTTATTAAAGATGTTATCTGCCGTTATAAAAATATGCAGGGATTTTATACACCATATATTCCAGGATGGGATACACATGGGCTACCAATTGAAAATGCTATTCAAAAGCTTGGTGTTAACAGAAAAGAAATGGACACTGCTAAATTTAGAGAAAAATGTGACGCTTATGCTCATGAACAAGTCAATAAGCAAATGGAACAATTGATCAGAATGGGAACATTTGCTGATTATAAGCATCCCTATTTGACTTTACAACATGAATTTGAAGCAAGACAAATTGATGTTTTTGCGAAAATGGCTATGGATGGTTTGATTTTTAAAGGATTGAAACCAGTTTATTGGTCACCTTCTTCTGAATCAGCTTTAGCTGAAGCCGAAGTAGAATATCATGATGTTAAATCACCAACAATCTTTGT
>CAMFRJ010000157.1 GCA_945981915.1 uncultured Erysipelotrichaceae bacterium | reverse complement strand
GCTTATGTGAGAAAATTTAACGATAAGATATTCTCAAAAAAATAATTTTTATATTGACATCATCAAAAGTTTATTTATAATAGTGTTTATAAATAAACTCAATGAAAAAGAGAGTAGTTAAAACTGAAAATGCAGCGAGTTAATGATGGTGAAAGATTAACAGGTAAGTTTTAATGAACCGCACTTTGGAGAGGATTATCTGAATCAAATAGGATAATCAGTCAGCTGACTTTACCAGCAAGAGGGAATATGCTTTAGCATATTAAAAAGAGTGGTACCGCGGATATATTCGTCTCTTAGATTAATTCTAAGAGACGTTTTTATTTTTGATTGAGGAAAAAAAGAGGGGGATAAAAAATGAAAAAGCTATTAAAATTGATGTTAGTTATGATGATGGCATTAACAATTGCAGGATGTTCTGGAGAAAGTGATAAACAGACTATTTTAATTGGTATATCACCTGATTATCCACCATTTGAATCATTAGATGGTAACAAAATGGTAGGTTTTGATGTTGATATGACAAAAGAACTATTTAAAATCATGAATGACAAAGGTGGAAATTATGAATATGAATTTAAACAAATGTCATTCGATGCAATTTCTACAAGTATTGTTTCTGAACAAGTTGATTTAGGAATTTCTGGTTTTACTTATCACGAAGATTGGAAAGATGTTATTTGGTCAGATAAATACAATGATTCTAAACAAGTAGCTTTAGTTGCTAGTGACAGTTCAATTCAAACTCTTGATGAACTTAAAGGTAAAAATATAGGAGCTCAATTAGCAACAACTGGTGAAAACTGTGCAAAAGAAATTGAAGGTGCTAATGTCAAATCTGTTAAGGATGTCAAAGTATTAGTAGAAACTTTAAGTTCTGGTGGTATCGATGCAGTGATTTTAGATGAAGCTGTTGCAAAAAATTATGCGAAAGATGCTAAATATAAAGTATTAGATGAATCATTATTAGAAGAAGAAAATATGATTCTTGCTAAAAAAGGAAATGAAGATTTAATAAAAGATGTTAATAAAGCATTAAAGGAATTCGTTAATTCTGATAAATATAAAGAATTAAAAGAAAAATGGGGAGCATAATAGTGAATGCGCTTTTTGAATTTTTAACTTATAAAAATTTAGTTTTCTTATTACAAGGGGCAGGGAAGTCTTTACTTCTTGCCACTTGTGCTTTATTTTTTGGGCTTATTTTTGGAATTGTAGGCGCTGGGGCAAAGATTTCGAAAAGAAAAATACTACGTATAATTGGAAATGTCTATGTAGAAGTTATTCGAGGGACACCGATGCTCTTACAAATTTTATTTTTATATATTGCTTTTCCAGTGATGATGAGATCGATAACAGGTACGCGTTTTATTCCTGATCCCTATGTTGTTGGAGCTGTTGCTATGTCTATCAATAGTGGTGCCTATTGTACAGAATTAATTAGAAGTGGAATCATGGGTGTTGATAAAGGACAATGGGAAGCTTGTAAGGTTTTAGGGTTAAATTATAGTCAAATGATGAAATTGGTCATTTTACCACAAGCTTTTAAAAGAGTTGTACCTCCTATTGTTAGTGAATATATTACCCTAATTAAGGATTCTTCATTAATATCTGTTTTAGGAGCAACAGAATTATTGTATTCAGCACAAATATTAGGAGCAAATACCTTTAATTTAATTCCACCATTATTGGTTTCTGCTGTTTTATATTTATTTATGACATTAGTGACATCTTATATTGCTAGAAAATTAGAAAGGAAGTTGGCACAAAGTGATTAAAGTTGAACATATTGTTAAAAAATTTAATAATTTAACTGCTGTCAATGACGTTTCTTTAGAAATAGAAAAAGGAGAAATTGTTGCATTGATTGGTCCTTCTGGTTCTGGTAAAAGTACAGTTTTAAGATGTATTAGTGGTTTAG
Organism: uncultured Erysipelotrichaceae bacterium; assembly: GCA_945981915.1. Lineage (GTDB taxonomy): Bacteria > Bacillota_I > Bacilli_A > Erysipelotrichales > Coprobacillaceae > Faecalibacillus. Next base: position 2,401 of record CAMFRJ010000157.1, on the reverse strand, counting down.
AAATCCCAGAAGCTGGAAAAATCTTTATTAATGGGATTGAATTTAATGAAAATGATAAAGACAATTATCAACATTTAATGAGAAAAATGGGTTTTGTTTTTCAACATTTTAATTTATTCCCTCATATGACGGTTATAGAAAATTTAACATTAGCACAAATTCAGGTGTTAAAGCGTGATGAAGCAGAAGCTATTGAAGTAGCACGTTCATATTTAGAAAAGGTAGGTCTTTTAGATAAACAAAATGAATATCCTAACAAATTATCTGGTGGACAAAAACAACGTGTGGCTATTGCAAGAGCCTTATGCATGAATCCAGAAGTGATGCTTTTTGATGAGCCAACAAGTGCATTGGATCCAGAAATGGTCATCGAAGTTTTAGAAGTTATGCAAGAACTCGCAAAAACAGGTATGACAATGATTGTTGTTACTCATGAGATGGGATTTGCAAGAACAGTGGCAAACAAGGTAATTTTTTTAGAAGAAGGGAAAATCATTGAAGAAGCTAAGGCACTGGATTTCTTTACGAAACCTCAAACAACAAGAGCACAAGATTTCTTAAAAAAGGTTATGCATTAATGAAATTATTAAACTTTGAAACTGAGTCATGGATGACTCTTCATGAAAATAACTGTTTATATAATTTAGCTGATTCTTGTGCTAAGGCTCTTACATTTAAAGAATTATATGATTTTGTTGATGACAAGGTTCAATTTCAAAACCATCTATTAGAAACAACATTAGATTATGGACCTATTGAAGGAAGTCAAAGACTAAAAGAGGGAATACTTCAGTTATATCAAAGAAGTAACATTGATGAATTAGCAATTTGTCATGGTGGGATTAATGGTAACGAACTCGTCTTGATGACTTTATTAGATAGAGGTGATCATATCATTTCTTTGACACCAACCTATCAACAACTTTATAGTTTTCCCGAATCTATAGGTGTTGATGTTGATCTGATTCAATTGCAGGAAGAAAAACAATGGATTCCTGATATTGAAGAATTTTCTTCTTTGATTAAAGAGAATACAAAAATGATTTGCTTAAACTTACCTAACAATCCTACTGGGACAGTATTAAGTGATGATTTGTTAGAAAAACTTGTTGAATTATGTCGAGCATATCATCTCTATCTTTTAGTCGATGAAGCATATCGAGGACTATATCATGAAGTATCTATTAGTGATATTTATGAAAAAGGGATATCTACATCAGGATTATCCAAAATATTATCAACTGCAGGACTAAGAATTGGCTGGATCAAAACACAAGATACTGAACTTATTCGACTCATTAATGAAAGAAGAGATTACTCTATTATCAGTGCTGGTCCTTTAAATGATTATCTTGCTTGTATCGTTTTGGAACATTATCAAGAAATTTTAAAAAGAAATCGCAATATTTTGGAAACCAACAAAAAATATTTAGAAAAATGGTTAAAGGACAATCCTTATGTTTCATGTGTGATTCCACAATATGGAACGATTTGCTTCTTGAAATATTATTTGCCTATACCTTCTAAATTATTAGCGCAGCGTTTGCAGGATGAAACAGGGGTGTTTTTTGTTCCTGGAGCATGTTTTGATTGTGAGTATCATTTGCGTTTTGGGCTTGCAAATGATCCAAAGACTGTTGAAAAAGGTTTGACAGTTTTTAAAAAATGGTTAGAAAAAAATGGCACTTTATAAAGTGTCATTTATTATTTTTACGGTTAATAATGCTGATGTGATCAAAGTAAAGATTATGCCAATAAATAAGGAAACGATAATACTATGGATAAAAAGATAATGACTTAAAAAATAAGTTAAAACAATTTCTATAGTACATTCAAGTGTCGATATGATAAACATAGCTTTATTTTTATTTTTGGCATAAAGTATGACTGATAAAGGAGTTTGTAAATAGTACAAGATAAAGGGAATCGACATATAATGCAATTCTTGAAAACCACTGGTTGTATTATAAAGAAGTTGTAATGATTCTTTTGGGAAAAAATAGAAAATTATCGTGAAAGGTAGACCGATGAGCAAACAACTTAACAATGCAATATAGAGGTGACGATACGTTTGTTTTGAATGATAATAGAGATCTTTTGTGGCTATTGGTAAATAGATGCGATAGATAATATTGCAAAAAAAAGTAGGTGTTACAAGTAACGAAATAACAAAACCAGAGATAATTGCATATTGAGTTTGAATATAGCTTTTATGAAGACCAAGTTGTGTTAAGACGTAGATCAAGGTGATTGGTTCTAAAAAGTTCACAAAACAATGATAAAGTCTTGAACCAGTCAGTGGTAATGAAATGTTTAATATGTCTTTATAAATTAAATTATTAATATGAATACGATAATCATTGATTTGATATTGTTTTTTTATCTTGAAGATCATATAAAC
>CAMFRJ010000156.1 GCA_945981915.1 uncultured Erysipelotrichaceae bacterium | reverse complement strand
TATATTGATAAGTATGATGATCTGCTGATATCGTCACTTGATTCTTTTCTCCAGAAATCAATCCAATGAGTTGATAACCATCATTATTATCAACTTTTAATTTTTGACTAAAATCTTGATATCCTTCTACTTCTATTTGATATTCGATTTGTTCAACACTTGATCCAAAGTAAATATTGATTGCATTATAATTCGTACCATAGGGATTATAGACCAATACAGGTTGTTCAATGCTGGCGTTTTTTGTCAATTCATCGATTTGTTCATCAATAGCGTTTTGATATTTTTCATCAAAAATATGATAATTATTATCTTTGACTTCATAAACACCATTCCCAATCAAACTTTCTATAAATGAAACATAAATATGATTTTGACTATCTAGATAAGCATAAACACAAATACTAAAAATGATTGCTGAGATAAGAACTGTCAAAACTTGAAACCTTCTTCTCTTTAAAATCAAATATATTTTATTCATTGTCATACCTCCGATCATCAAGTATTTTATGCCTGCTTTACTTGAAAATAATCAAAGAAATGTCAAAAAATATGTTAAAAAAGAAGATATTCATCTTCTTTTTTTAGTAATCTATTCTTAACTATTTGTAATTTCAACATTTTTTAAATTATGATAGTGACTCTCATGTCAAGAATTTGACATCATTTCCCAGGAAATTATTTATATTTGTCTAATATATCATAAAAACAACTTTCGTTATTTCTTTTTGTTCATTGTACCAAAGAAAAGCAGGTGTTTCTTTTTTCGCTTGTTTAATACTGTCTTTTTTTGTTAGTGATTGATATGTACAATCATGCTGATTAATTAATCCAGAATCATTGATGACCGTTTTTGATTTTAAGTAAAAAAATTGAATATCATTTGACATGAGCCTATGCTTTACATATTGTTCATCATGATTAATAGGAAGGAATTGAATGTCATCTGCTATTTTATTGATTATACAATAACCATCATAATCTTTTATGCATTCCATACATTTTTTACAAGTTTGGAATTCATAGTAACCTGAAAGATTATTCATCTTCTTTTGATTATAAAACTCAATGATATCATCTTCCATCTTGATTAAAAGCATCATATCATCAATAGATAAAATATCAATCTCCTCGCTGTATTGATCATCAGATGATCTTAATGTAATCTTTCCAGGCTCTTCATAACTGTACGTATCATATAAATCTGAGTCATTAATTGGTTCACCACATGAACAACAGTATATAAATTCACCTTTTTTTGTCAGTGTCATATTTTCCATTTCACCAATGATTGGATCATAATGTGACCAATATCCTTTAACTAATAAATCATATTCACTGAAATTCTCTTCTTTTTTGTCTGTTTGTTGTTTTGTTGTGTTTTGACATCCACATAACAATATACAACAAATTATGATCACTAATCTTTTTTTCATCATTATATTCCTCTTACTTCATTTTATTATATAATGTCTCAACTATCAAAAAAACCTTGGAAAAGATCCAAGGTTCATGTTTATTTATCTTTTAAATCAGATTGATCAAATGCTTTTGCGATAGCACCACCAGGAGCAACCATTGGGAAGACTTTATCATCTTTGCCAATCATAACTTCGATCAATACTGGTCCATTTGCATTCATTGCTTCCTTAATAGCAGGAGCAACTTCTTCCTTCGTTGTCACTCTAATAGCTTTACATCCTAACCCTTCGGCAACTTTACAGAAATCTACTTTATCATCTAAGATAGTATTACTGTAACGTTGACCATAGAATAATGTTTGCCATTGTCTAACCATACCTAATACTTTATTATTGATAACAACTTGAATGATAGGTACATTATAACGACTTGCTGTGGCAAGTTCATTCATATTCATTCTGAAGCATCCGTCACCAGCAATATTGAATACTGTCTGATGAGGATTTCCATATTTCGCACCAATAGCAGCGCCTAAACCAAATCCCATAGTTCCAGCACCACCTGATGTAATTAATTGACGAGGATGACGATAATGATAATATTGTGCAGCCCACATTTGATGTTGTCCAACATCTGTACAAATGATAGCGTTACTATCAGTTAAATAATCAATTTGTTCAATCACATATGGTCCTGTTAATGTATCTTGATCATAGTTTAAAGGATACCTATCCTTTAAATCTCTGATTTCTTTTAACCATTGTGGATGATTTTGTCTTTCAATTTTTTCATTTAATTGAGATAAGATACATTTTGCATCACCAACAATACCTAAATCAACTGCTACATTTTTATTGATTTCAGCTGCATCAACATCAATATGTATAATTTTGGCATGTGAAGCAAATGTTTTCACATTACCAGTGACACGATCAGAGAATCGCGCACCAATTGTAATTAATAAATCACATTGACTCACACCAAAATTGCTAGCCTTTGTTCCATGCATTCCTAGCATTCCTGTATAACGAGGTCTTGTATTGTCAAAAGCACCTTTTCCCATTAATGATTCACATACAGGTGCATCAATTTTTTCTGCAAATTCTTTTAATTCTTGACTTGCACCTGAAGCAATGACACCACCACCTACGAAAATAAATGGTTTTTCGCTTGCTTTGATCATTTCAATAGCTTGATCAATTTCTTTTTCAGTGTAAGTTTCAACTCTTGGATAGATTTGAATTGGTGTCTTTGGTTCAAATTCCATTTTTTCTGCTGTGACATTTTTTGTCACGTCAACAAGCACTGGACCTGGTCTTCCTTCTTGAGCAATATAGAAAGCTTTTCTAATTGTTGGTACCAAATCTTTAATATCTTTGACGATAAAATTATGTTTTGTAATTGGCATCGTTACCCCAGCTATATCAATTTCTTGAAAGCTGTCACGTCCTAAAATTTCTACACCTACGTTAGCAGTAATCGCAACAAGTGGTGTTGAATCCATATAAGCAGTTGCAATACCAGTAACTAAATTTGTTGCTCCTGGTCCTGAAGTTGCCATACAAACTCCGACTTTTCCTGTTGCTCTGGCATAACCATCAGCAGCATGTGAAGCCCCTTGTTCATGAGAAGTTAAAACGTGATTGATTTTATCTTGATAACGATAAAGAGCATCATAGACGTTAAGAATAGTTCCTCCTGGATAACCAAACACAGTATCTACACCTTGTTCAATTAAACATTCACAAATAATTTCCGAACCTGTTAACATCATCTTCATTTTCCTCCTTTTCTTATTTTTCTTCTGGAGCTTGTAATACAGCACCTTTATCAGCAGATGTTACTAAAGCAGCATATCTTACAAGGTATCCTTTTTTAATTCTTGGTTCTCTTGGTTGCCATTTTGCTTTTCTAGCAGCCATTTCTTCATCACTGACTTGTACATTCATTGAATGATTTGTGATATCAATATCAATAATATCTCCTTCTTCAATAAAAGCAATCGGACCACCTAATGCGGCTTCTGGTGAAACATGTCCAATAGAAGCTCCTCTTGTTGCTCCTGAGAAACGTCCATCAGTAATTAAAGCAACATCTTTATCTAAGCCCATACCAGCAATTTCAGAAGTTGGTGACAACATTTCACGCATTCCTGGACCACCTTTTGGACCTTCATAACGAATAACAACAACATCACCTTTAACAATCTTTCCTGCTCTGATTGCTTCAATAGCTTCATCTTCACTATCAAAAACACGAGCTGGTCCACTATGAACCATCATTTCAGGTGCTACAGCAGATTGTTTGACAACTGACCCATCTGGACAAATATTTCCTTTTAATACAGCAATACCACCGTATGGTGAATATGGATTGTCAACTGGTCTAATAATTTCATGATCTAAATTTTCACATCCAGCAATATTTTCAGCAATAGTTTTACCTGTACAAGTCATTAAATCAGTATTTAATAAACCTAATTTATTAATCTCATTCATAACTGCATAGATACCACCAGCTTCATTTAAATCTTCCATAAATGTATCACCAGCAGGAGCCAAATGACATAAGTTAGGAGTCTTTTTAGAAATTTCATTAGCAATTTCCAAATTTAATTCTACACCTGCTTCATGAGCAATAGCAGGTAAATGTAACATAGAGTTTGTTGAACATCCAAGTGCCATATCCATTGTTAAAGCATTGATAAATGCTTTTTCAGTCATAATGTCACGAGGACGAATATCTTTTTTCACTAATTCCATGATTTGCATACCAGCATGTTTTGCAAGTCTGATTCTTTCTGAATAAACTGCAGGAATTGTTCCATTTCCACGAAGCCCCATTCCTAAAACTTCTGTTAAACAGTTCATTGAATTTGCTGTATACATACCTGAACATGACCCACATGTAGGACATGCTTTTTGTTCAAATTCATGTAATTTTTCTTCAGTCATCTTACCAGCATTATATTGCCCAAC
>CAMFRJ010000155.1 GCA_945981915.1 uncultured Erysipelotrichaceae bacterium | reverse complement strand
ATATAAAACAATTATATTTATAAATTATGAAAAGGGTGAAACAAATGCAAAAACTAAAAAAAATCATCAGTAATTATATGAAAGTGATTTCCCTTATCATTGTTGTTTTCATTATTATCATAGTCACTGTTTTTAATGTTATCAACGCAAAAAGATTGGCCAATGAAAAGGCTTATGAAATGTTTTCACGTATTGAAAACGTATTAGATGGAAATAAAAAAGATTTAAAAGATGTTCAACAGGAATATCGTGACACATGTTTAAATAATGCTCGTTCCATCGCTTATATTATTCAATATCATCCTTCTGTTTTAGATAGTGTGGAAGAACAAAAAAAGATTGCGTCATTTATTGAAGTAGATGAAATTCATATATTTGACAAAACTGGAACTATTATTAATGGAACACATCCTGAATATTATCATCTTACTTTTGATTCTGGTGAACAAATAGCTTTTTTTAAGCCACTTCTTCAAAATAAAAATCTAGAATTATGTCAAGATGTAACACCTAATACAGCTGAAAACAAATTAATGCAATATTCTGCTTTATGGAGTGAAAATAAAAAGTTCATTGTACAAGTTGGTATGGAACCAATCAATGTCATGAAAGCAACAGAAAAGAATGAATTATCTTATATCTTTTCATTATTAAGAATTAATGCGGGGGCTTCATTCTATGCAATTGATAAAGATAGTCATAAAATTGTAGGTGCAACCTCTACCAAATATATTGGCAAAGATGTCAAAAAATTAGGTATGAACCTTCATGATATAAAAACAAAAGGTCAGGGTTTTCACGCTGTTATTGATGGTATTAAATCTTATTGTGTTTTTACAGAGATTGATAATAATTATGTCTGTCGAGTCATCAGTGATAAAGAACTCTATCAAAGAATTCCCGAAAATATAATGACACTTGCTGTTTGTTTACTAATCATTTCGATTATTTTAGTTAAGTCTGTCACATGGTATATGAACAAATATGTTGTGACTGGTATTTATGATATCAATGAAAATTTACGTGAAATTTCAAAAGGAAATCTTAATGTAAATATTCATGTTGATAACAGTGTTGAATTTCTAGAATTAAGTCAACATATTAATGATATGAAAGATAGTATTTTGTCTAATACGAAAAAGATGTCTTATGTTTTGAGTAAAACAAATATGAGTATGGGGATTTATGAGTATAATCCTCATATGAAAAAAGTTTTTACTTCAGATTCTTTAGCTAGTATATTTTCTTTAGATTCTCAACAGCTTGAATCTATAACCTCTAATCAGATATATTTTAAAAAATTTATCGATAATCTTCGTATCCATAAAGTCAATGATGAAAAAAACATTTATGAGATCAATAATCACAAATATATTAAAATTGAAGAAATCGAAGAAAATCATGATGTTTTTGGTGTTGTCATTGATATGTCACAAGAAATCATCAAACGTAGAAAAATCGAAGTAGAAAGAGATTTTGACAAGTTAACTAATATTTATAATCGAAGAGGATTCGAAAATCAATTACAAAAAATATTGGAAGAAAAAGATATTGGCTATTGTGCGTTGATTATCATAGATGCTGATGATCTTAAGTTAATTAATGATCAATTTGGTCATGAAAAAGGAGATTTATATCTCACTCAAATTGCAGAAATGTTAAGCAGTTTCCCTTCTATCAAACATATTGTCGGTAGAATGGGTGGTGATGAATTTGTTTTATTCCTTCATCATTATCAAAGTGAAAAAGAATTACTAGATATGATCAAAGATCTAGAATATATTCAAAATCATAGTTTTGCAGTTCTTGATGAACAATTATCTGTTCCTTTACTATTTTCATTTGGCTATTGTTTCTATGACAAAACAATACCTTATCAAGACCAATTAAAAATAGCTGATGATAAAATGTATAAAAATAAACATCAGCGTAAAAGTATGGAACGTTAAATAAAGTACTCATAATGTATGAGTACTTTTTAAATAAAAATATAAAGCTCCTAACAAATTAGCATCATTATGTAAATAACAATCTGTTATTTGAGGTCTATGATCATCTTCTTCATATTCTTGTCTTAATTGTAAATATTCTTGTTGGATTGTAGAAATTAAAATCTTTTGTTCACTGATTCCTCCTCCAATAACAACGACATCTAAATCTAAGATATAATCCAGGTTATAAATCATGAAAGCAATTTGACGACAATATCTTTTAAAATCATGATATGCCTCTTGATTTTCCTTTATGATATGGAATACTGTTTGACCATCATCTTTACAATGATATTTCTGGGAAATTTGTAAGATCAATGAGTTTGCATTATTATTTTTACCAAAATTTGTCATTTTTTGATAATGTTCATCTAACGGCATTAAAATACTGCCAATTTCTCCTGCTTTAAAACGTGGCCCTCTCACTATCTCTCTATTGATGATGATCGTTCCTCCAATACCACTACCTAAAACTAGAAATAAACCATTACGTATATTTCGAAAGCGTCCTTTCCATATTTCTCCTAACGTTGCACATTTTGCATCATTTTCTACAGTTACAGGAAGTTGTGTGAGTGCTTCAATTTCTTTTTTTACATAATGTCCCTGTAAAAAAGGAAGTAATGAAATTGCGTGAACATAGCCTGTTTGACTATCAATTAAGCCTGGCATACTTAAAGCAATACCACAAACATCTTCTTTAACAAGTGAGGTCATCATATGATAAAAATCATCAATATTTGTTTTGACTGTTTTTATTTTACTTTTCATCTTGACTACACCATTATGATTATAATACCCATACTTTGTATAGGTTCCACCAACATCTATCACTAAATATAACATTGCTTATCTCCTCTCTCTTTAGCTCCTATACTTATTATACAAAAAATCAAATATGATGATCATAATTATTTATGAATAGATGATATTTCAACAGATACTCTTTTCAAATCATGCTATAATAAAATTTATATGGAGGAATCGTTATGAAAGATAAAATTGAGCAATTTGTAGAAATGATCAATGATAGCCATAATATTGTTTTTTTTGGAGGAGCTGGTGTATCTACTGAAAGTGGTATTCCAGACTTTAGAAGTAAAGATGGTTTATATAATCAACATGATGTGAAATTTGATCAATATACGCCAGAATACCTCTTAAGCCACAGTTGTTTATATCATCATTCTGATGTTTTCTTTGAATTTTATAGGCAAAAAATGAATACAGAGAATATTCAACCAAATTTCGCACATCTCTTTTTAACAAAACTAGAAAAAAGCGGTCGATTAAAAGCTATTATTACACAAAATATTGATAATTTACATCAAAAAGCAGGAAGCCAAAATGTTTATGAAATACACGGCACAACTTATCGTAATTATTGTGATCAATGTCATCAATCATATCCCCATGATTATATATTCCAATCAAAAGAAGCTGTTCCCCATTGTCATTGTGGCGGAATGATCAGACCTGATGTCACTTTATATGAAGAAGCATTGCCTGAAAAAGCAGTCTATCAATCTATTCAAGCTTTAAGAAAAGCAGATATGTTGATTATCGGTGGTACTTCTTTGACTGTCTATCCAGCTGCCAGTTATATTCATGAATTTCATGGAAAACACCTGGTTGTCATTAATAAAGATCCTTTACGCGTTCACTTAAGTGCAAACGACTTAGAAATCAATGAACCAATCGGTCAAGTATTTTTGAAAGTTAATGAAAAAATGAAATTATAAAGCTAGGTTAAATAATGAAACTAATATCTAAGAAAATGAATAAGACATGAGAGAAAGTACAATGTATATTTTACTTGGTGCAATGATGCAAGATAAAAGAGTGACATATCTTTAACATCTAGACGATCACCAAAAATGATGTATCAGATGATCATTCTACTTATCAAAGATCAAGATAAATTTAAAGATATCCAATATTATTGATATGATAAAAATCTATACATTGATGAAAAATAAAAGATGTAGAGAAGAATTGATGTGAAGTCATTAGATTAGGTTAGGATGGACATTTCAGTGAATATTGTCCACGTTATACACCATTTGATAGTTATACATATAAAATTCCTTTTAAAAAAAAGAAGTGAATCCAACATATAAAGGTATATCAAAACAACCTTTTACGTTAACAATGGCGTTAAAAGTTTAATGCGTGTCCATCATTTTGATATGATTGTCAATGGAAAAGTAAAAAGAACTATATAAAAAAAACTTATAGATGAAGCCATTAATCAAAATGTTTCTGCAACAATATTAAAACTTCATCCAAATTTTTCAGTCATATGTGATCAAGAAGCTACATCACTCATTGATCCTAAAGAATGTCAAAATATTTAGAACGAGAAATCGTTCTTTTTTATACAAAAAACATCACCAGAAGGTGATGAAAAGAAGACAAAAAAAAGAA
>CAMFRJ010000154.1 GCA_945981915.1 uncultured Erysipelotrichaceae bacterium | reverse complement strand
TAGCAGATGAAGCGAGAATCAAAGCGAGACTTGAAGGAAAAATAGAAGGAAAACAAGAAGAAAAAAGAAATATAGCCATTTTACTTTTGACAAAGAAACTAGGAAAACTATCAGATCAAATGATGCATTGGATTGAAACATCATCAACTGAACTCATTGATCAGTTAATTGTTCGAATATTTGATATTGATAATGAAGAAGATGTTATGAAAATTATGCATTAAAACATGTGGTTGATTATAAAGGATAGGGTTTATGCAATACTCTACCTTTTTTATTTATCATTTTGTACATATTTTTAGAATAAAGAACTGATATATGATAGAAAACTTATGTCAATCTGTGATTATTTTGTTTTTTATCAGTTTAAAAAGTGATATTATATAAAAAATGAAAAAACTGTAGGAGATTTTATGGATACACATCAAGAATTTATCAACGAAGTAGAAAACAGTATTAGAAAAACATATAAAAAATATATTTGGCGACCATTTTGTAAGGCGATTAATGATTATGAATTAATTCAACCTGGAGATAAAATAGCAGTATGTATTTCAGGTGGAAAAGATTCAATGTTAATGGCTAAATTATTTCAAGAATTAAAAAGACATAACAAATTTCCTTTTGAACTTGTTTTTTTAGTTATGGATCCTGGTTATACATTAAAAAATAGAAATAAGATTGAAGAAAATGCTCAAAAACTAGGAATACCCATTCAAATTTTTGATTCAGATATTTTTGATTCTGTTTATCATATTGAAAAATCACCGTGCTATTTATGTGCCAGAATGAGAAGAGGTTGTCTATATGCGAAAGCTAAAGAATTAGGATGTAACAAAATCGCTTTAGGACATCATTATGATGATGTTATTGAAACAATTTTGATGGGAATGTTATATGGAGCACAGATACAAACCATGATGCCTAAGCTTCATAGCCAAAATTTTGCCGGAATGGAATTGATTAGGCCGATGTATCTGATAAGAGAAGAAGCGATTATCCGTTGGCGTGATAAACACCAACTAGAATTTTTACAATGTGCTTGTAAATTTACGGCAGAAAACCATGATGTGAGTGATGAAGAAAATAAATCAAAAAGATTAGAAATCAAACAATTAATTAAAGAATTAAAAAAAGTGAATCCGTTTGTTGAAGGGAATATTTTTAAAAGTGTTGAAAATGTGAATTTAAAAACTGTGATTGCTTATAAAGATGAAAATGGAAAACATATGTTTTTAGATGATTATGATAAGGAGGAATAATAAATGAGCGATATTAAAGAAAGTGTTGTTGATTTAGTAGGAAACACACCATTACTTAGAGTCAATAATTTGATTAAAAAATATGATTTAAAAGCTGATGTATTGGTGAAATTAGAATCATTTAATCCTGCGGGTTCTGCAAAAGATCGAATCGCAAGAGAAATGCTCTTTCATGCCTTAGAAAAGGGAATAATCAATAAAGAGACAACAATCATAGAACCAACCAGTGGTAATACAGGAATAGGATTAGCAGCTATTGCAGCTTCTTTGAATATGAAATGTATCATTGTGATGCCAGATAGCATGTCAAAAGAAAGAATCAATATGATGAAAGCTTATGGTGCACAAGTTATTTTAACCCCAGGAAGCGAAGGAATGAAAGGATCAATTGATAAAGCTAATGAATTGGTAAAAACAATAGACAATAGTATGATTGCAGGACAATTTGAAAACCCCGATAATCCTTTAGCTCATTATCAAACAACTGGACCAGAAATATATCAACAAACTGATGGAAATGTTGATATTTTGGTAGCAAGTATCGGTACCGGTGGGACAATTAGTGGGACTGGAAAATATTTAAAAGAAAATATACCACATCTTCGCGTTGTTGGTGTTGAACCAGCTAATTCACCATTATTAACGCAAGGGAAAGCAGGCCCTCATCTTATCCAAGGAATAGGAGCTAATTTCATTCCACAAGCTTTAGACCAAAACATCTATGATGAAATCATCACGATTGAAGACGATGATGCATTTGTAACAGGAAAAGACATGGCTAAAACGGAAGGTATTTTAGTTGGTATTTCTTCAGGAGCAACATTGCATGCAGCAATGCAATTGGCTATGAAAGAAGACAATCGTGGAAAGACGATTGTTGCTATTTTAACTGATGGTGGGGATCGCTATCTATCAACTCCATTAATACAAGATTAAAGAAAAGACCCTCTTGGATTTAAATTCAGGAGGGTTTGCCTGTTTGTCAATATGAATATACAATAGCGTCATCTGCAGTAAAAGCATCAAGTGAGTTTTCTTTTACTTGAATGCAAATATAAGTGATTTGAGAGTCGCTTGCAGCAAAGAATTGACGTTTTGCTTCTGGGTTGATTTTTAACCAATCACCAGCTTTAAGTTCAATAGTTTCATTATCAATGATGACTTTCCCTTTTCCATCTACAATTCCATAAATTTCTTCATTATTTTTATGGGAATGTATAAATGGAACATTTGCGCCGGCAGGAAGTTTATTGATACTTATTTCAGCTCCGGTCAATGAAAGTGTTTCATGAAGTTCTACGCGCCCTTCGTCTCCAATATGTGTTTTTGTATAGTTTGACATGTTTATTTCCTCCTTCTACTAGAATATTCTGCTTGGTTATATGTTATTTTATTATACATTCAAAAACAAGTACGCACTTATTTGTAACTGTACATAATAAAATGAATGTATTATAATCAATGCGAAAGGAAAATGATATGAAAAAGAAAGAAGAACTTCCAACATGTCCAGTGGCAACTGCTGTATCGTTAATCGGTGGGAAGTGGAAACTTCTCATTTTGCGAAATTTAAAAGTTCGTCCATGGAGATTTAATGAATTACAAAGAGATTTAGAAGGTATATCACAAAAGGTTCTTACAGATAGTTTAAGACAGATGATGGATGATGGTCTAGTATATAGAAATGATTATCATGAAATGCCACCAAAGGTAGATTATGGATTAACTGATTTAGGAAAAGAAATGTTGCCCATTATTGATGCTTTAGCTGACTTTGGCAATTATTATCAATCCATTATAAAATAACAGTTGACAAGATGATGACATAGTAAAAGGAAGCGTTGCTTCCTTTTATATATTTTCTTGAGTCTGTGTTAATATGATGTTGATTTGATAATGATCTTTGATTTCTGGGATAGAATGAAGGTAAGTTGTTAAGATCTCTTTGACTCTATCGTTAGCTTTATCTAAAAGACCATTGTGAATGGCTTCTTTTTCATTTTTCTTTTTTTCTTTTTTCGCAAATGTTTTATAATCATTGATACTGATTTGATTAAAAACATTATTTGTTTCATCATAGACTTCAATTGAATTTTCATCAATAACATGAGATAAGACTTCACTTTGTGGTAACGTGATATCTATTGTTTTTTTGTTGACCTTGACTGTGGTCTTTTTTAAATCAATACCAGCTTTCATTGTCCCATTATATGTAATGAGAAAACTTTTTTGAGTTAAGGGAACATCCCAACCATAAAATGTCAGATTATTGGAAAACTTTCCTACTTTGCTGTAGTCATAAGAATAAACAGCTAATTCATTGATTTCTACGATTTGGTTTTTTAAAGTTGTTGAAGTGACTTCTGGTTCGTTATCTTTACTGCCAAATAACATACCAGCATAAAAAACCGCAACAATGAATAAGATAATAGCGATTATACCCCCAATCGCTTTTTTTGATTTTGCAAGTATATTTAATATTTTCATCGTATCACCCGACAACATTATAGCACAAAAAATGTCGAAAAAAGAAAAAAGCCCGCAGGCTTTTGATTATTTTATAATTTTTCCGTATACTTCTCTACCACAAGCAGCAGCATTACTTTCATCTGTATCAATATGCATTGCAGTTGCATATGAAGCACTGACACGACATACCACATCACCAAAGATTAATGAACGTCCTTCAGTGTCAAGTTCAACCTTTACGATATCTTTATCTTTTACACCAAATTTTTCAGCATCTTCAGGTGTTAAGTGAATATGACGTTTTGCAGCAATCACACCACAAGGAATTTCTACTTCACCAGCAGGACCAACTAATTTGCATCCAGCAGTTCCTTCGATATCTCCTGATTCTCTAATTGCAGCAGCTACACCAATACTTCTTGCATCAGTTAAAGAAATTTCAACCTGTGTATCTTTTCTTGTTGGTCCTAAAACAGACATATTTAATTGTCCTTTAGGTCCCACAACAGTCACTCTTTCTACACAAGCAAATTGTCCAGGTTGAGACAAATCTTTTTTATGAGTTAATTGATGACCTTCTCCAAATAATGTTGCCAAATCTTTATCGCTAAGATGGATATGTCTAGCAGATGTTTCAACAATAAATGTGTTTTCCATAATTCTTTCTCCTTTTTCTTTCTACCTATATCTTACTCTTTTTGTTATTTAATGCAAATAAAT
>CAMFRJ010000153.1 GCA_945981915.1 uncultured Erysipelotrichaceae bacterium | reverse complement strand
CCATTATCATGAGCAACCTTAGCCATCAATTCAAAATCAATGATGCGACTATATGCGCTTGCTCCAGCAACAACTAACTTTGGTTTTAATTCTTCAACTTGTTTTTTAAACGCTTCATAATCAATTGTTTCTGTGTCTTTTGAAACACCATAACTATGAAACTCATAACTTACACCTGAATAGTTTAAAGGATGTCCATGCGTTAAATGTCCCCCATCTGCCAAAGACATTCCTAAAACTTTATCACCGTGTTTTAATAATGCAAAATAGACTGCTGTATTGGCTTGAGCTCCACTGTGTGGTTGCACATTTGCATATTCTGCACCAAAGATGTCACAAATTCTTTGTCTGGCAAGTTCTTCGACTTCATCAACAAACTGACATCCTCCGTAATATCTCTTTGCTGGATATCCTTCAGCATATTTATTTGTAAGTACTGATCCTGCCAATTCTAAAACTTCTTTTGAAACAAAGTTTTCTGAAGCAATTAATTCAATATTACTTCTTTGTCTATTTAATTCTCTTTCTACACTTTCAAATAATTGAGTATCTTTCATTATTCTACTCCTTTTCTAAAGCCATCATTTTTTCAATTCTTGCATCATGTCTGCCACCTTCATATTCATTTGACATCCATGTATGTAATATTTCTAAAGCTAAACCTTCACCAATGACACGTTGTCCCATAGCGAGCATATTCGAATCATTATGATTTCTTGTTGCTTTGGCACTAAAAACATCATGACACAAAGCACATCTAATACCATTGACTTTGTTGGCTGTAATACTAACCCCAATTCCTGTACCACAAACAACAACACCACGTTCACATTTTCCTGATGCAACCGCTTTTGCTGCAAGTGATGCATAATCTGGATAATCACAGCTATCTTCACTGTAAGTTCCAAAATCTTCAACTTCATAACCGTTTTTTTCCAAATCTGCTTTTAAGACATTTTTTAATCTTAAACCACCATGATCACAAGCCATTGCTATTTTCATTTCAGTACCTCCTCAATCATCTCTTGACTAATTAATCCTTGACGTAAAATTTTCACTTCTTCATCAACCTGGACAACAGTACTTGCTAAATTATTAACACATTTCCCTTTCACAATCAAAGGAATTCTTCCTTGAAATGTCTCATAAACCTCTTGATCATTAAGTAAAGCAGGGGTTCCAGAAATATTAGCACTTGTCACTAACATAGGTCCCACTTTTTCTAACAGTTGTAAAACAAAAGGATCATCAGGAATTCTAATACCTATTGTTTTTAATCCAGCTGTGTAGCTATCATCTATCAAGTCTTTCTTTTTTAAAATAAGGGTTATCATTCCTGGCATAAAGGCATTGATGACTTTTTTTGTTTTTTCATCAACATAAGCGTATTGTTCGATATCTTCTTTTCTAGGTACCATCAAAGTAACTGCTTTTGAATGATCTCTATTTTTTAATTCATAAATTTTTTCTAAATATTCAAGAGAACCAAACTTTACCCCTAAACCAAAAACAGTTTCAGTAGGAAAAGCCACAACCTGTCCATGCTGTAATACCTTTACAACATCTTCGATGTTTTCTTTTTCCACCAAAACTGTTTCCATGATCTCACCTCATTTTGTGATATTATACTATTTTTATATCCAAAATGGTAGCCAAAATTGTTGTTTGTAGACACTTTCAAGCGTTTGTCTATTTATTTTTTATTTTTTGTTAACAAAATAATGTTTTTTGGTAATAAAAAAGCAAATATATATTCTATTAATATTTTTTATTAATCTATATTTGTATCTTTCACAATATAAATAGGTCTTCTTTTTGTTTCTAAATAAACTTTTGATAAATATTCTCCTAGTATACCCACACAGAAAATTTGAATTCCTCCAATAAGTGTAATAATACACACAAGTGAAGGCCAACCTGATACAGGATCACCAAAGATAAGAGTTCTTATAATAATGAAAACAATGAAGATAAAAGATACTAATAACATCAACATTCCTAAAACTGAAGCGATAGCTAATGGTGCTGTAGAAAAAGCAACCGCTCCATCAACCGCATAAACAAGTAACTTCCAAAAAGACCATTTTGTTTCTCCTGCAACTCTTTCTACATTTTCAAATTCAATCCATTTTGTTTTGTATCCAACCCAACCAAATAATCCTTTAGAAAAACGATTATATTCTTTCATATCAAGTAATGAATTCACAAATTGTCTGGTCATAAGGCGATAGTCTCTTGCCCCATCCATCAATTCTGTATCAGAGATTTTATTCATAATTTTATAAAACATTCTTGCAAAGAAACTTCTAATAGGAGGTTCACCTTTTCTTGTCACTCTTCTGGTTGCTGCACTATCATATCCTTCTTCTTCAATAGCTTTGACCATTTCAGGTAAAAGTTTTGGTGGATCTTGTAAATCAGCATCCATTAAGCAGACATAATCTCCAGTACTGTTTTCAAAGCCTGCATACATTGCTGCTTCTTTTCCAAAATTTCTAGAAAATGAGATGTACTTAATTCTTTTATCATTATTTGCAAGTTCTTTAATCATATCTAATGTTTGATCTCTTGAACCATCATTAATAAATAAAAGTTCAAAATCATATGTATTCATCAAAGTCATGACTCTTGCCATTTCTTGATAATAATAGTGAAGAGCTTCTTCTTCATTATAACAAGGGACAATCACTGTAATCTTTTTCATAATTTCTACTCTCCTTTAAAAACAACCAATTTGCTTAATACATAATTAGCAATGATTACAAATACATTTGAAATGACCTTGGCAATAAAATCAGGTAAGATATGTAAACCAACAAATATCCACATGAATCCCATGTCCATGACTCCTGTGGCCAATCTTGCTCCAAAAAATGATATCATTTCTTTCATAATATCTTGGCTTTTACTTTCAAAAACATATGTTCTATTTGTTACATAAGCAAATAAAACAGATAAAAACCAAGCAACAACATTACTTACCATATAATGTATGTGAAGCATATCAGCCATGATGTAATAAACAACAATATTGACAACTGTTGTCAACACACCAAATATTAAATACATGATCACTTCTTTATATTTTAAATACAATTCTTTCATAATATCCTCACAATAATAAACTTATCAAAATACAACTTACAACTAATCCTATAATATATTTAACAGTAGGACGGTTATAAAAATGTTTTACAGTTTCCAAAATTGTTGAATTTCTTTCTAATGTCAAAATTCCTTCTGCAATATCATCTGTCATATCCATCAATCCTTTAGCACAATATGGGATTAATAAAACAAAATATGTAATCGTATATTGCCCTTTTGCTTCCCAAAACAAATGAAAGATAAAACCACCAATAAAAATCATTGGTAACAACAATCTATGTAATGGCATATATCTTCCCGTATAATAGATATACGCAAGTGTCCCTAATAAAATAATGGCTTGTAATATATTTACTAGCTCATAATATAAATCATTATGAAAATAAAAATCAGAATGTCTCGTTAGCCACGTTCCTTGAAAATCAGGATTACACCATTGAGATACAGTTTTTCTATAAATAAAACTTTTAAATATTTCTGGGTTTTCCACATAATAAGAAAGCGTATTTTTTAAATCATTAACTGCTTGTTCGTTGGCTTTTTGTGAATCACTTCCATTATTGGTATAAACATTCCAATTATAACCATTAAACCATCCTGGCGAATCCGGTGAATCTTGTAATCCCATTTCTACATAAGCAATCATGGGAATTCCTTTTCCTAATTCTATTCCAGTTTTATTTTTGATCATGTATGATGGAATCATACTTGATGCAAAATAAGCAGGTATTAATAGAATGAATAGAATGATTGTCTTATAGTTTTTATTAAGAATAATATCAAATAAGACAAAGAAAACCATAGCGACAAATGTAATTGAATAATTTGATTTAAACATCATTGATAAGGTAATACCCATAAATGATAATACAATATCTTTTATTTTCCGATCTTCAAAATATCTATAACCACAAAGAACTGCATATAATGAAAATGCCAATCCTAGAATATTCCCATAAACAAAGACAATATACCATGTTAATGGCACAAATAATAATAGTAAAATCAATGTCCATTTTTTAAGTTCATCATCACCAAAACTAATCTCAGATATTTCACAAATACAATAATAACTCAATAATAATCCAAAGATATTAATAAATTGAAAGATCTGATAGTTATTATCACCAAAAATAAATGATAAATAATATAAGATCATGACAATACCTGCTTGATTAGTGCATTTACCAACATATCCTGTTGGTAAAAAATAACTATAATCACCATTTTTTAATCCTGTCGCTGCATTTAATATTTCTTGTTGATCAGCTACAGGAAAGATGTTGTGAAAAAATATCACATAACAAGACACAATCAACACTATTAATGAAACAATGAAAAAGAG
>CAMFRJ010000152.1 GCA_945981915.1 uncultured Erysipelotrichaceae bacterium | reverse complement strand
CAGTAACATTTGGTATTCCAATGGTATTAAACCCAATCTTAGGTATTCCATTTGTAATCGCACCATTAGTAACTATTTATCTTGGATATATCTTAACATTAATCGGATTCTGCCCAATAGTATGTTTATCAGTACCTTGGACATGTCCACCAATCTTATTCGGTTTCTTAGCAACAGGTGCAAATATCATGGGTGCTGTAACTCAAGCTATCTTAATCGTAGTTTCAACAGTAGTTTACACTCCATTCTTATTAGCATACGAAAAATATCAAAACAAACAAGCTGCAGAAGCTTAATAGGATATACAATTTAATAAGATTAGATATAAGGGCGGGATTCCCCGTCCTTATTTTTTGAAAATTTATTAGATATGAGTTTGTTTATGAAAGCAAATTGATATTTAATAAATTTATAAAAGGAAGGATTAAATTATGGATACAAAGACAAATGAATCGACTTTAGAACTAACTTCATTCGAAAAAGAATTTAAAGTACAATTAAATATACCTGCATTATACTTCTCTGTATTTTATGTTCTTTATATTGGATATATGATCTTTAATCAACAATTTAATGATTTGATTGTTGTTTTAATTGTTGGAGTTTTAGCTATTGGTTATCTATTTGGACTAAGACCTTATAAATATGTTGTAAAAAGAAGAACACTTGAAATACATAAACGTTTAGGTAAAACAAAAGAAATTAATTTAATGGATTGCGAAACGATTACTGATCCTATTGCAAAAATGACAAAATTAATTACTAATGCTCATTCGTATGAAATTTATTTGATAGGTGGTAAAAGAATTACTGTTGCGCCAAAAGATCAAATGGGATTTGTTGATGCTATTGTTCATGCAAATAAAAGAATTCATTGCCAGGTAGAAGAATATAATCATACTCATCGTAAATGGGAAAAGAAGAGAAGAAAAGAAGAAAAGAAAATACAAAAAGCAAATAGAAGAAACAAAAAAACATTGGATGAAGAATAAGAAGTCTTACGACTTCTTATTTTTTATAGAAAAATACATATTTATATCTTTTTAGAATATATAAATTATGCTAGTATAACTTTAATAAGGTATTGAATAATGGATACAATTCTATTGTTTTCATATCTTAGGAGTGTTATTATCTGACGAATAATAAATTATTAATATGATAAAAAAGTAGCAAATTATATTGACAACAGGGTATATCGTTTGTATAATAACGACATAAACAAAGTATGGTTATATACTAAATAAGGGGGAACTTAAGATGGAATTAAATAAGTTAATTGAAGATTACGGATGTTTAGCTTTTACTGATGATGTCATGAAAGAACGCATTCCTAAATCTACTTATAAAGCTTTCCATGAATCATTAGATAAGGGAGAAGAGTTATCTAAAGAATGTGCTACAGTGATTGCCAACGCTATGAAAATCTGGGCAGTTGAACATGGGGCTACACATTTTACACATTGGTTTACACCGATGACTGGTTTGACTGCAGAAAAACATGATGCTTTTTTAGAACCGGATGGACAAAAAGCTGTTTTAGAATTTAGTGGTAAAACATTAAGAAAAGGGGAACCAGATGCATCGTCTTTCCCTTCTGGTGGTTTACGTGCTACTTTTGAAGCAAGAGGATATACAGCTTGGGATTGTACATCACCTGCTTTCGTTAAGGATGGTACTTTATATATTCCAACATTATTCTGTTCTTATACAGGAGAAGCACTAGATAAGAAAACACCATTGTTACGTTCATGTGATGCATTATCTGATGCTGCATGTCGATTATTACCATTAATTGGAGTTAGTGATATTACAAGAGTAACTGCTTCAGTAGGGGCTGAACAAGAATACTTTTTAGTTGATGATAAATATTATCAAGAACGTATAGATTTAAAATTGACAGGAAGAACATTATTTGGTGCGATGGCTCCAAAAGGACAAGAATTAGAAGATCATTATTTTGGATCTATTAAACGTAAAGTTGCTGCCTTTATGAAAGATTTGGATGCTGAACTTTGGAAATACGGTATTCCTTCAAAAACAAAACACAACGAAGTTGCTCCAGCACAGCATGAAGTTGCTTGTGTTTATGCAAAAGTCAATATTACAACTGACAACAATCATTTGTTAATGCAAATTGCTCAAGATATTGCTAAAAAACATGGATTACGTTGTTTATTACATGAAAAACCATTTGCAGGTGTCAATGGTTCAGGTAAACATGATAACTGGTCTGTTATTACAAATACAGGTATCAATTTATTTAATCCTGGTCCAAATCCAAGAGAAAATAAACCTTTCCTTGCTGCTTTGGCTTGTACAATTAAAGCGGTTGATGAATATTCTGAATTATTACGTATGTCAATTGCTTCAGCAGGTAATGATCATCGTTTAGGAGCAAATGAAGCACCTCCAGCAATTATTTCAATGTTCTTAGGTGAAGAATTAGATGCTTTAGTTGAAGAAATTTGCACTGGTAAAAAATTAGATAGAGAAGAAAGAGGAAGATTTGCAACAGGTGTATCTGTTGTACCAACTTTCTCAAAAGATAACACAGACAGAAATAGAACTTCTCCATTTGCCTTTACAGGGAATAAATTTGAATTCCGTGCTGTAGGATCAGCTCAGTCAGTAGCTGGACCTAACACAATCTTGAATGCTATGTTGGCTCAAGAAATGATTGAAATGGCAGATGCTATTGAAGGTGGAAAAACATTTGAAGAAGTTGTTAAAGAGTTTATTTCAGAGCATAAACGTATTATCTTTAATGGGGATGGATATTCAGCTGAATGGGAAAAAGAAGCTGAAAGAAGAGGTCTTCCAAACAATAAAAATACTGTTGATGCATTAAAATGCTTAAAAAATCCTAAATACATCGATATGTTAGATAGATTAGGAGTCTATTCAAAAGTTGAATTAGCATCACGTTATGAAATTTTATTAGAAAACTATATTAAAACAATTCAAGTTGAAGCTTTAACAGCAGTTAAGATGGTTAAAACACAAATTTATCCAGCTGCATGTGATTATTTGGGTAAGATTTCAAGTGAAGTTGCTGCTACAAAAGAAGCAGGAATTCCAGCAGAATTCCTAAGTGAAGATGCTGTTCAATTGTCAACACTATTAAAAGAAACAAAAGAAAAATTATTAATTTTAGAAAAAAACATTAAGAAAGCACAAACAAGCGAAGCAGCTGTCTTTGATGTGGCTTGCATGTGGAGAGATGATGTCTTTGGTATGATGCAATCATTAAGAGAAACAGTTGATACAATTGAAGAAATTGTTGATGATTCTTATTGGCCAATTCCAACTTATGTAGATTTATTATTTGGTATTTAAAATAAATGAGTGTTGTAAGAAATTTTATTTCTTAACAACACTTTTTTTTTGATAAATCATAATGATTAAAAAACCTATGAGAATACCAATTGAGTCAATCATCACATCTTGTATTTGACCAGCTCTGCCAGCTATAAATAATTGATGAAATTCATCACTGCAAGCATAAATTAAAGATATTAGAAATGGTAGATATAAATGTTGAATTTTATTTTTTTGAAAACCATAATAAAGGAGTAGTATTAAGATCATATACTCACACATATGGGCACATTTTCTGACGATAAAGGAAATCATATCTTGATATTGAAAAGGTATGGAAAACAATGTATATAAAAAGTCAACAATGGCATGACTTTGACTAGATGATGCATCACCAGGCATTGCTGATTCCATAAAAATAAATATCATCCAAATGAGAGCTGGTATAAAATATTTTATTTGTTTCATATCTTCACCTCTTATGTGAGTATTATAAAAGAACTTGTCATATTCGACAAGTTCTTTCGTTCATTAATCAGATAAGTCAGCTCCGTTAGAAGCAATTACTTTTTTATACCAATAGAATGAATCTTTTCTATATCTATCTAATGTTTTTAAATCAAATTCTTCTCTATCAACATAAACGAAACCATAACGTTTAACCATACCTTCATGTGTAGAGATTAAGTCTATTGCTGACCATGGACAATATCCCATCATTTCACATCCGTCTGAAATAGCTAATTGTACTTGATGTAAGTGATCTTGATAGTATTTGATTCTATATTGGTCATGTACTTTCCCATCTTCAGTTAAAGTATCGTAAGCTCCTAAACCATTTTCAGTTACAATCATAGGTAATCTGTAACGTGAATACATTTCTCGAATTGTATTTCTGAATCCTTCAGGATCGATTTCCCATCCAAATTCAGTTGTTGGTAAATATGGGTTTTTGAATCCTCTATAAACACCAGCATCTCCACGTGCAGTTTGTTGGTCAGCACCAGGGTCAGTAACTTCAGTACCATCACTTGCTTCACATGTAGCAGTATTATAATAGTTAAATCCGATGAAATCAGGATGACCATTTTTTAATGCTTCTGCATCACCAGGACCGAATTCTGGACAAGCATCATG
>CAMFRJ010000151.1 GCA_945981915.1 uncultured Erysipelotrichaceae bacterium | reverse complement strand
GGTATTTATGAAGGTTATCATGGCTTATTGATTAATTATCAGGAAAATCAAAAAAGTAAAAATGATATTTTAGAATTAGTTCATCAATTAGACGAAAACGTTTTGCTTGCTAAAAAATTAATAGAAGATTTTTTGAACACAAAATTAGATGATGTTTATCATCATAATTTTGAATAGGAGAATTTATGGAAAAAACAAAACTGACAAAAAAAGAAAAATACTGGATATTATATGATGTAGGGAATTCAGCATTTGTTTTGTTGATTGCAACGATATTACCTATCTATTTTAATTATCTGGCATCTTTAGCTCATATCAGTGAAGTTGATTATTTGGCTTATTGGGGATATGCATCTTCATTAACAACAATGATTGTTGCGATTATCGGTCCTGTTTTAGGAAGTATTGTTGATACAAAAGGTTATAAAAAACCTATTTTTACAATATCGATGATGATTGGTGTTTTAGGATGTGCAGCTTTATCGATTCCAAAATCATGGATTGTTTTTTTAGCAATATTTGTCATTGCCAAAGTAGGCTATTCAGCAAGTTTGATTTTTTATGATTCGATGTTGACTGATATAACAACACCACAGCGTATGGATATGGTTTCTTCACAAGGATATGCATGGGGATATATAGGTAGCTGTATTCCATTTATCATCAGTCTTCTATGCGTCTTATTCTATGAAAATATCGGTATTTCTTTTTCAGTTGCTATGACATTAGCACTCTTTATTAATGCTTTGTGGTGGTTTATCGTTACTATTCCACTTTTAAAAACGTATGAACAAACACATTACGTTGAAAAACCTGCCCATCCTTTTCAAGAAAGTTTTTCAAGATTGTTTCATACATTAAAAAATATAAAAAAACATAAAAAAATATTGTATTTCTTGATTGCTTTCTTTTTTTACATAGATGGTGTATATACCATTATTGATATGGCAACTGCTTATGGAAGTGCCTTAGGCTTAGATACACAAGGATTGTTGCTTGCATTATTGTTAACCCAAGTCGTTGCTTTTCCATTTGCTTTATTATTTGGTTATTTATCTAAAAAAATCGATACTGCTAAACTCTTACAATTTTGTATTCTCGCCTATACATGTATTGCCTTATTTGCCATTCAGTTAGATAAACAATGGGAATTTTGGTTACTTGCTATTTTTGTAGGAATGTTTCAAGGTGCTATCCAAGCTTTATCAAGATCTTACTTTGCGAAGATCATTCCACCTGAAAAATCAGGTGAATATTTTGGAATCTTTGATATTTGTGGCAAAGGAGCCTCTTTTGTAGGAACAGCTCTTGTTGGTTTTCTTGCTCAATTAACGGGACATATGAATATAGGAATTGGTGCAATCAGTATCATGTTTATCATTGGTTTATACATGTTTAAAAAAATTGCTTAAATCATAAAAACAACCAATTATTTGAAATGAAATATTTCTTACTTCTGGTTGTTTTCTTATGTTCTGTATTTTATAACCTTTCTTTTTTTCTTTGTGCAATGATATCAGAAATATCAAATGGTTGTTCATCATCTGGCATGTCATAGACATTAATAAAAGGAATATCTTCTTTTGTTCTTATTGGAAATTCTGATTTTGCAGTCACTTTTGATAAAGGACAAGTTATTTTTCCTATATACATCCATGGTAAAGAAGGCCTTTCTTTTAAAGGTTTGATATCCCGATTGTTACATGCATATAAAAGATCATAACCTTTATGAAAAGTATCATAATCTTCATGACCATCTATGATTTCAATTGTTCCTTTAGCAATCACACTTCGATAATCATGAACATGACCTTTCCATTTTCTATCTGGAAAATCATGAAAAGCATTAAAAGCTAAACAAACACGAGGATCTTTTCTCATCAAATCTAATTTATGACCTTTTTTTGAAAAATGAACATAAACATATAAATGCTCATCATCCATTTCATAACCATAATTAAGTGGCACAACATAAGGATAGCCATCATCATCATGTAGTCCTATATTGACCTGATGAAACATCTTCAACATTTCAAAAATCAATTGTCGATCTTTCACTTCTCTATCATAACGTAACATGTTTTTCCCTCCTCTATATGATAAAAATATTATACTAAAATCTTTAAAGAAAAAACACGTTTTATTCAAAACTTCTTATCCATTGCCATAAAGTAAAATTGATCTGAATATCTTTGAAACATTGAATATCTAAAGAACATACCCCACAAATATCAATTCCAATAACAGTCTTATTTTTTAATAAAATTGTTAAAAAATATTTTCATTCAGTTAATGTCATAATGCCTTGATCCCAAGTTGTTTGAACAACAGCAAGGCTTAATACATCTTTGTCTATCGAGATATAGAGAAGAAAATCTCCACAAAGCGTTTTTAAAAAACATTGTTATACATCATTGACTGATCATCAATACATTCAATTTTTTCTTGATATGAAGCATCAATATGCTTCATTTGTTTTGGATCAATTCCTACAAAGGTGACTTTTTTTTAAATACTGATTATCATTGATAGATTTCATAATCCACAAGACAAAAAATCTTGATATAATGGTTTTTGCATATCACTATGATGATCAAAAACAACCAAAGCAAAGGGCTCTTTGATTTTTTTCATCTATAATTTTGTTACATAATGATAATGACCATTATCAATAAAATGAATACCACTTGCTGGTAAAGTTTCAATCTTTTTTGATATTTTTTTAAAGCCTCCTGACTGGCATAACCATTACTGGAAGATATATAGCCACAATCAATCCAATGAATATGAGAAAAATTCATAATTGTTAATAATCGTTCTTTCATATTCATCACCTAACGAAAACAGAGCACTTTTGTACTCTGTTTATCCTTCAATCATAATATGCTTTTTATCTTCGATTGCTTGTTTATCTTTTTTAGGAACAGTTAATCTTAAAATACCATCTTCGTATTTAGCTTTAATATCTTCGTTATTAAGATCATCCCCAACATAGAATGAACGGCTCATGCTTCCTGCATATCTTTCTTTGCGAATATAACGTCCTTCACTATCCTTTTCATCCCTGCCAATTCCTTTTTGCGTAGATATTGTCAAATACCCTTGTTGCAAAGTCACTGTGATTTCTTCTTTTTTAAAACCAGGCAAATCAATATCCACTTCATAACTGTTATCTGTTTCTTTGATATCAGTTTTCATCATATTCTTTCCATGTTTACCATACAGTGGATTTTTCTTTCCAAAAAATTCATCATCGAAAGAATCTACAAAATCATCAAATAAATTTTCTCCAAAAATACTAGGCATCATCATAAGTCATCTCTCCTTTCATTACTACTTAAATTAGACACTTAGAATCATTATTAGCACTGTTAGAGAAATCGGTGTTAATGATGAGAAATGAGTTGAGATTATCTTTTTTCTATCTCTTTCCTAATTTCTATATATATTATAGCCCTTCTTTTTAGCACTTTCAAGTGTTGAGTGCTAAAAATATGATTATTCTTGAATATATGCCATCAGTAATTTCAAAGTATTTTCAACTGCCTGTAGATGTGTTCTTTCCATGCCATGTGAAGCATGAACACCTGGACCAATTAAAGCCCCTTTAATATTATTTCCCCCTCTTAAAGCAGCTGAAACATCGCTACTATAAAACGGATAAATATCGACTGCATACTGTAAACTATTTTTCTTAGCAAGTTCGATAAAACGTGATGTCATCTCATAATCATATGGCCCACTATTATCTTTTGCACAGATACTCACATCATATTCACTACAAGAAAGATCTTCACCAATACATCCCATATCTATCGCAATCAATTCATCAAGATTATCAGGAACATAACTACTTCCATGACCAACTTCTTCAAAAGTTGAAATCATAAGCATCAACGAATGACGAGGGATGATGTTTTGTTCTTTTAAAGTTTTCAACATACCAAACATAATTGCAACACTCAACTTATCATCTAAAAAACGAGATTTGATAAATCCTGAAGCTGTTAACTGTGTTTTTGTATCAAATGCAATATAATCGCCATTTTGAATCCCTAGTTTTAACACATCATCTTTATTTTTGACCATTTCATCAATACGAATATGCATTGTCTCACATGATCTTTCCGCTATCTTTGCTTCCTTATAAACATGTGCAGCTGGATAATTTGAAAGTATGGTTCCTGTGTAAACATGTTGATCTCTGGTGATAATACGACAATACTCTCCATCTAATGTTGGAATTATAGGACCACCAATGTTCGTAAAAGCCAATGTTCCATCATCTTTAATACTTCTTACCATTAATCCTAATGTATCAACATGTCCACAAAAACCAATCGTATAATCATCTTGTCCTTGAACAAAGATTTCTAAATTTCCTTTCTTTGTTTTTTGAGTTGCATAACCTAATTGTTCTGCTTCATTTTGGCAATATTGAATCACTTCTTTCGTATATCCAGAAG
>CAMFRJ010000150.1 GCA_945981915.1 uncultured Erysipelotrichaceae bacterium | reverse complement strand
CACACTGCATATCGTCGGCAGCGTCAGATGTGTATAAGAGACAGCAATAAAACCGTTCATTTTTCCTAAATTCTTTTGTTGATCATTGAAATAGATAGCACTTTTTCCAGCAACGACTTTTGTCACTTTTTGCATCACAAGAACCATCACAACGACAACTAAAGATAAAGGAATGCTTAAAACAAGCATAGAGATAAAGACAGAAACAATCGTAATGAAACTTGAAATCAACTGTGGAATACTTTGTGAGATCATTTGTCGTAGTGTATCTGTATCATTAGTATAAACAGACATAATATCTCCATGAACATGGCTATCAAAATAAGAAACAGGTAATTTTTGCATATGTTCAAAAAGATCATTTCTAAAATCTTTTAAAGTTCCCTGACAGACTTCAATTAATATTTTATTATAGATATACGTTGAAATTGTTCCAATGATATAAATACATGCCATCATCATTAAAGCCTGTAGTAACTTTGTAAATACTGGATTTTGATGAGATAACAATGGAACAATGTATTGATCAATTAAACTTTTTGTAAAAAGTGAACTTGCCACTTGTGCTAAGGCTGAAATAATGATAAATACCAATACCAACAAACAATGCCATTGATAATTTTTTAAAACATAAAAACATAATCTTTTCATTGTTTTAAATGTATTTTTATCCGCTTTCACTGTTCGATTCATTCTAGGTGCAGGCATCTCATTTTCCTCCTTTCACTTGTGTCTGGTAAACTTCTTGATAGATATGATTATTTTCTAACAATTGTTGATGAGTTCCGATCCCATCAATCTTTCCATCATCAAGTACAATAATTCTATCGGCATCTTCAATAGAAGAAATTCTTTGTGAGATGATGAGTTTCGTTGTCTCTGGCAATTCTTCACGAAATGCTTTTCTGATCTTTGCATCAGTCGCTGTATCAACAGCACTTGTCGAATCATCTAAAATCAAGATCTTTGGTTTTTTAAGCAAAGCACGAGCGATACATAATCTCTGTTTTTGACCACCAGAAACATTCGATCCCCCTTGTTCAATATAAGTATCATAACCATCTTTCATCTTATCGATAAATTCATCTGCACATGCCTGTTGACATGCTTTTTTAATTTCTTCATCACTAGCCTGAAGATTCCCCCAAAGAAGATTTTCTTTAATCGTACCAGAGAATAAGACATTCTTTTGTAAGACCATCGATACTTCATTTCTTAATGATTCCAGGTCATATTGATTGACTTCATGACCACCCACTTTTAAGGAACCAGAAGTAATATCATATAATCTAGGAATCAATTGAACAAAAGTCGATTTCGCACTTCCTGTACCACCTAAAATTCCTATTGTTTCGCCACTTTCAATAGAAACACAAATATCATCTAGAATATGATGAGGTGCATCTTGATTGTATTGAAAACAAACATGATCAAATACAATAGAACCATCGTCTAATTCATGAATTGGTTCTTCTGGATTGACTAAATCTATGTCTTCTCTTAAAACTTCGTCAATACGTTTAACAGAAGCAAATGACATTGTCAACATAACAAAGATCATTGATAACATCATTAAAGCCATTAAAATATTTGTTGTATAAGTCAGCATTGACATCATTTCACCTGTTGTCAAAGTTCCTGCAACAATCATTTTTGCTCCTATCCAACTAATCGCAATAATACATCCATACATTGCCAGTTGCATAGCAGGTGTATTAAAAATGATGATATTTTCTGCTTTCTTAAACATCTTATAAACTGCATACGATGCTTTTTTGAACTTTACCGTTTCATCTTTTTCTTTAACATAGGCTTTTACAACACGCATATTGGTAATATTTTCTTGTACACTGGCATTAAGATCATCATATTTATCAAAGACTTCTTCAAAAGTTTTATGTGCTTTTATCGTAATAAAAGCTAACACGATACCTAAAAAGATCGTTGCATAGAGAAAAACACTCGCTAACGAAGCATTGATATAAAACGTCATCGTCATCGCACAAATCAATGTCAGTGGTGAACGTATACACATTCTTAAGACCATCTGATAGGCATTTTGAATATTTGTGATATCTGTTGACAAACGTGTGACTAAGCCAGATGTAGAAAACTTATCAATATTTTGAAAACTAAAATCCTGTATCTTATAAAACAAAGCTTGTCTGACATTTTTGGCAAAACCGGCACTAGCATAGGCTGCATACTTTCCAGCTAAGGCACCACACAATAATGACAGTAAGGCACAAATCAACATGATTGTTCCATAAAAAACAACTTTAGACATATTCCCTTGATTAACACCTTCATCAATAATAAATGACATCAAAAATGGTAAAAGTATTTCCATAAGAACTTCACCTGTCATAAATAACGGTGTGATGAGAGATGCTTTTTTATATTCTTTAACATAACTCAATATTCTTTTGATCATCATCATTCCCCTTTCTTTAAATTTTCAATAATCCTTAATAAATATTGTTCTAATTCTTTTTTTTCTTCTTCTTGAAAGTCACTTAAAGCAATGGCATCGCATTGTTCAAACATATTTTTGACTTCGTCATTGATTGTCTTAGCTTTTTGTGTCACAAAAAGATATTTGATTCTTTTATCTTCACTATTTTCCTGTTTTTCAATCAATCCTTTTAACTCTAAACGATGAATAATTCCTGTAACAGTAGGATTTGTCAGATTTAATTTTTTTTCAATATCCCTTTGTTTAATCAACTTTCCATGTTCATTGGCAATACTCACATGAATCAAAACATCCAATTGTGACATTGTCAAATCATATTCTTTAAGCTTCTCATTGATTCTTTTACTATGAAACAAATATACTCTTTTCACCAATCCACCAAATCTCATATGATCCTCCCACGTATCTACGATATATAGCACACTATGCATTATATAGTATGCTATGTATTATGTCAATGCTGCAAAAAAAAAGAAATCACACAATGTATGATTTCTTTAAAATGTTATTTAAATTTTGTAATTTCATGATCATCAAAACGATAATTATCTTCTAAAGCATCTTCGATTTGTGATTCTTCTGTTACTTTTTGATAACCTGATCCATAAACATTAGACGTATAAATTGTTTTCTTGTCATTAACAGAATAATTTGAGTTAACACCATTGATATATGCCATCGCATAATATGTTTCTGTTTGTGGTGTAGAACCATAATTTGAAGTATATTCTACTTTATAAACACCGATACAATAATCATTTGGATATGATTTATTATCTTCATCATAAGCATAATACATCGCAACAAATGATGTTTTATAAGTACTATAAGCAGAACTTCTGTTATCATAGTCATTCTTCATTTCTTCATCCATACCCTTTTTAATAGCACTCGCTGTTTTATTTGGGACTTCTGAAGCCTTTTTATATCTTTCAATTAAACCTTTGACTTTCACTGTCTTTGTTGCATTTTTAACATCAAGTTTTAAGTTTTCAGCAGTTGTTTGATTATAAACAGCACTGATTGTGACTTCATCACCATTTTCTAAATCAGTTTTTACATCATAATCTAAACGAATAGAATTGACAAAAGAAGCAATTTCTGCATTTGTCTTATCATATTCCACACTACCCATCTGACAAGTACTGATTCTACCAGCACCGTCATAACCAGTAAATTCTACTTTAACGTTATCCAATAGGCTAATTGTTGTTTTGTTGAAATAAGTGTCGTAGACTTTGTATCCACCAAATAAGACAATGACTGCAGCAATAACACTTAATGCAATCTTTCCATTTTTTGTCTTAAAAAATGATTTGACATTTCCCATTGTTTGTCCAGCTTGAACATTTGTGGAAACTGGAGCATCTTCATAAATAGGTTCACCTGTTTGTGGATCATAGCTTACAATCTTTCTTTCTCCACTAACCATAATATTTTCATCTAAGCTATATGAAAAAGAACCCATTTTAATGACTTTCTTAATCACTAAGAAAACAAAAAGATTAAAGACAAAAACAATTAAGACAGCCCAATTAAATCCTTTTAAACAGCTTGAAGCTGTTTGCATAGAACTCATCATACTTGTATAATCCATTGAATACAATGATGAATAATCACCACTAGTAAATACTTTGATGACCTTGCATGCTGCATTAAATCCTGAAACAGAGAATAACAACAACGCTCCAGAAATTCCATAGCCAATCAATTCTCCTAAAATGACATAATCTTTCTTATCTTTTGTAAAATAATAAACTGCTGCCAAAATAGCAATAACGATTGCAACGACCAACATGACATAAAATAAGATTTGAATCACTGTAATGATCGATGATAATGATGATATCAATGTTTTCAATGATGACATATCAGTTGCTGAAAAATCAAAGTTTTGCCCCATCACTTTTGTCACTAAACATAATCCAGCATAAATTGCTGAATAAATAAACCCAGTTAAAAAGATGATCTTTTTAGTGGCATATTTTTTGATAATATCCATAATTCCC
>CAMFRJ010000149.1 GCA_945981915.1 uncultured Erysipelotrichaceae bacterium | reverse complement strand
CAATTTCTTGAGCAACTGCACTCCCTCCAACAGGACATTGATTGACAGGAGCTTCCCCTTTAGCAATGGCACTTGCCAGGCCATCGCATCCTGGAAAACCACAAGCTCCACAGTTATTTCCTGGAAGTAATGCTCTTATTTTTTCTTCATTTTCATCAACTTTAACATGAAAGGCTTCACTGGCAATACCTAAAGCTAAACCAATTAATAATCCAATAATACCGACAACTAAGGCGGCAATGATAATATTATTCATCTTCATAACCTCCTTAAATTAATCCTGAAAAACCTATAAAAGCAATTGCCATTAAACCAGCAGTAATCAAAACAATAGGAGATCCTTTAAAAGCTTCAGGAATATCATTATCTTCAATTTTTTCTCTAATACCTGCTAATATTACGATAGAGATAGTAAAGCCAAGAGCAGTACCAAAACCTGCAACAACACTTGTCACAAAATCGAAACCATTTTGAACATTTGTAAGTGCAACTCCTAAAACAGCACAGTTTGTTGTAATCAATGGCAGATAAACACCTAAAGAGTTGTACAATCCTTTAGAAAATTTCTTTAAAAATAATTCTACCAATTGTACTAAAGCAGCAATGATTAAAATAAAGGCGACCGTTTCAAGATATTCAACATGGAAGAATACAAGAACTTGATATAATAAGCTTGTTACAGCAGAAGCAATGGTAATAACGAAAATAACAGCGCCTCCCATACCGGCGGCTGTTTCAATTTTTTTAGAAACACCTAAAAATGGACATAAGCCTAAAAATTGAGATAAAACAACATTATTAACTAGTGAAACACTAATTAATGTAAGGATAAGAGATTTCATATTATTGATCCTCCTTTTCTAATGACAGCTTATTAGTAAGACAAGTATTTCCATGACAATTCATACAATCTCCTCCACATTTTAAATGAGATGGATTTTTTGTATTCGTTGCACTTGGCATTTTTAATTTATTTTGTAAAGCTGTCAGTAATGATAAAACAAAGAAGGCACCGGGAGCCATGACTAAAATAGTCATTGGTTCATAGCTATCAGGCATAACAGGAATATTAAAAGCAGTTCCTGCACCAAATAATTCTCTGACTAATCCAATACAAGTTAAGGCTAATGTAAATCCTAATCCCATACCAATTCCATCCATAATAGAAAGAAGTGGATTGTTTTTAGAAGCAAAAGCTTCAGCACGACCTAAAATAATACAATTAACAACAATCAAAGGAATATAAATTCCTAAAGTATCATATAATGTAGGAATATATCCTTGTAACAATAATTGAACTATTGTGACCATTGAAGCAACAATAACGATATAAGCTGGTATTCTTACTCGACTAGGAATGACATGTCTTAATAAAGAAATAACGAAATTAGACATGATTAAGACAACCATTGTTGTAAGTCCCATACCCATACCATTGATTGCAGATGTTGTGACTGCCAATGTAGGACACATACCTAGCATTAAGACAAATGTAGGATTTTCTTTAATGATTCCATTATAAAGAGGTTTTAAATATTTTTTCATTATTCTAATCCTCCTTTATCAATCAGTAAATCATAGAAATCTAAAGCACCATTGATACCGTTAGTCATCGCTTTTGAAGTAATGGTTGCTCCTGAAAGGGCATCAATTTCATCATCGCTTTGACTTCCGGTTTTGACAACTTTAAATTCATCAATTTTTTTTCCAATATACTGATCTCTAAACTCTTCATTTTTAGCGTTCATTCCTAAACCTACAGTTTCATCAATAGAAAGAATTTCTACACCAGTAATGATCTTTTGATTATCAATACCAATAATAATTTCAATATCACCACCAAAACCATCTTTATCAATGACTTGAATAACATAGCCAAGTTTTTGATTATCTTTATATGCTTTTAAAGCGTTTGTGATTTCAATACCATTAGTCCCATAATCACCTTTTAATTTTTTTGAACATTGGACAATAAGCTGATTATCTTCTTCTTTAAAATCATCTGCTTCCTTCATAACTTCACGATAAGCGTTCAATTTACTTTCTTCTTGTTGAAGGGCGATAGGTTCTTTTGTTAAATCATAAACTGCTCCTAAAAGCCCTCCTGAAATGATAGTAATAAGAAATAAAATGAAAGCATCTTTTATTAAAGCTTTACTTTTCATCTTTAACACCTTCCTTTCCAAATGGGACAGGAAGTGTTACTTTTTCAATTAATGGCACAAGTAAATTACCAATAATAATAGCGTAAGAAACACCCTCAGCACTTGTTCCAAAAAATCTAAACAAGCCAGTTAATATACCTAAAAGAATACCAAAAACAATTTGTCCTTTAGCGGTAATAGGACTTGTGACATAATCGGTTGCCATAAAGAAGGCACCAAAAACTAAACCACCACCGCAAACTTCACAAGCTAAATAATAAAGATCAAAAGGTCTTGGTGATAAAAATAATGTAAAAATGATAAATGTGCCAATATAAGTTAAAGGAATTCTTAATTTAATAACACCTCTAAAAACTAAATAAGCAGCTCCCAGCAATAAAGCGATAACAGATGTTTCACCAATTGTTCCACCTATATTTCCCACAATCATGGGAATAAGATCAACCTGTCCACCAGCTTTTAAAATGGCTTGGGGCGTAGGGGAAGTGATACCATCATAAACAAAGTTGGTCATTCTTCCTGTAAAAGAAATTAATAAAAAGCATCGTGCTGCTAAAGCAGGATTCATAAAGTTCTGACCGATACCACCATAAAGCTGTTTAACAACAACAATCGCAAAGACACTTCCTATAACAGGTAGCCATAATGGCACTGTAGAAGGAAGGTTTAATGCGAGAATTAAACCAGTGACCGCTGCAGAATAATCTTTAATAGTAATAGGTTTTTTCATAAAGTATTCAAATAGAAATTCACTTGCGACACAAGAAACAACAGTCACAATAATAATGATAGCTGCATTTAATTTGAAATTACAAATTCCATAAATTGTTGCAGGCATAAGAGCAATGAGAACATCTTTCATGATAGAAGATGTTGTTGATTTATCACGAATATGAGGTGACAAAGAAACGTGTAATAATTGATTCATAAATATACCTCCTACTTCTTCCTTGATGCTATGACTAGGCGTTTCATTTTTTTAAATGATTGTGTCATATTTCTTTTTGCTGGACAAATATAACTGCAACAGCCACATTCTATGCATTCCATACCATTTAATTTGATAAATTTATCAATATTATTTTTCATAGCACTTTGATACATCAGTTGAGGAGCAATATGGCTTGGACAGACATCTAAGCATCTGCCACAATGAATGCAGGCTGTTTCTTCGCACATAGATACTTCATCTTTGATCAAGGCAAGAATTGAACTCGATGTTTTCACGGCAGGAATATCTAATGACATTAATGCTGTTCCCATCATTGGTCCTCCAGAAATTATCTTTTCCGGATTTTCTTTGAAACCACCGTTTTTTTCTACGAGATATT
This sequence comes from uncultured Erysipelotrichaceae bacterium, assembly GCA_945981915.1. Lineage (GTDB taxonomy): Bacteria > Bacillota_I > Bacilli_A > Erysipelotrichales > Coprobacillaceae > Faecalibacillus. The sequence continues at coordinate 998 of CAMFRJ010000149.1, read as the reverse complement.
TTAAATTTGTACCAATAGGGACTTCCAGGTTACATGGTTCATTCATAGCATCACCTGTTAAAGTCATAATAGTTGTGACGAGTGGATGATCAAACATAACTGCCTGATAAATAGCAGCCATTGTTGCTACGTTATCAACAATGCAGCCAGCATCAGCAGGGAGCATTTTAGAATATATTTTTCTTCCAGTTGTCGCAAAGATTAAAGATCTTTCTCCTCCTTGAGGATATTTTGTATATACAGTTTTGATTTCTATTTGATCTTCTAAAGCACATTTTTGGATGAATGTACGAATCGCTTCTGGTTTATTATTTTCTATCGCAATGATACCTTTAGCGTGAGGAAATAATTTTAAGACTATTTTGAGCCCTTCAATAATTTGAGATGATCTTTCTATCATTAAGCGATAATCAGACGTCAGATAAGGTTCGCATTCAGCACCGTTGACAATAATATAGTCAATATGGCTTCTGTCTTTAGGAGAAAGTTTAACATGGGTAGGGAAACCCGCTCCTCCTAGACCAACCACGCCAGCAGCTTTTATCTTTTCAATAATGTCTTCATCAGATAAAGATGAAATATCGTTTTTATGTTCCTCGTATCCTTTTGTGTATAATCCATCATTAGTAATAACGATAGATTCTTTGTATGTTCCAGATGCGTCAAGTCTAGGTTCAATACATTTGAGGATACCAGAAACCGAAGATAAGATATTGGCAGATACAAACCCTTGTGCTTCACCTATAAGCTGTCCTACTTTGACTTCATCTTTTACTTTTACAACAGCTTTGGCGCTTGCCCCAATATGCTGAGCAAGTGGGAAAACCATTTCTGGACTTCCTTCAATAGGTGTAATCATTTTATCATTGGTATATTCTTTCCCTTCATAAGGGTGAATACCACCTTTAAATGTATTTAAATTGACATTTAATTTCATAAATTCCAACTCCTTTCTAACAATTTTACATGAATAAAAGATAAAATGCTGTCTCTTATAC
>CAMFRJ010000148.1 GCA_945981915.1 uncultured Erysipelotrichaceae bacterium | reverse complement strand
GTCTATTAATGTTATAATAAATCAATAGGAGTGATAGGTATGTATATTAAAGACGACGAAATTAACAAATATTTTAATGAGCCTAATTGGAAAAGTGCTCATACTTTGTTTCAACAAAAAGCAATTCATAACATGTCTGTTGTCAAAGAAAAACAAATTTATCAAATTGTAGGAACAGTCATTAATCATAACCAACCTCATACTGCAACGATCCAGATAGATAGCAGTGGAAATATTTTAGAATTTAATTGTGATTGCCATCATGCCACAAAAGATGAACTTGCATGTGGCCACATTGGTGCTTTATTATTAAAATTTTATGGTTTAGAGTCAAGTGAAATTCCTTTTTCATATAATCAAAAAGGAAATTATCTAGAAAAGCTACAAGAAATGCAATTAAAAAAAGAAGCACAAGACTTAAAAAATCAATCACGAAAAGCATCTGCTTTGATTGATTACTATAAAGATTTTCATCAACACCATAATTTTACTTTAGATAAAAATGTTCGTTTGATTCCTGAAATCAAAACAACGTTTGACCGACTTTATCTCACGTATAAAATTGCAGGAAGCAAAAGTTATTCAATCAAAAGTATTCCAGACTTTATAGAAAACATAAAAACAAATCACACACTGACTTATGGAATTGGTTTAACAACTAATCATAATGAAGAAGTTTTTGATTATTCTTCTTTAAAACAAATTCATTTTATCAAAGAAAATCTTTTTCATAGTCTTGATGATGATCATACAATCAAGATCAATCAAGATAATATTGATGATTTTTTCTTAAGTCATTTTGATAATCTTGATATTAATATCAACTTTACCACAATTGATTTGAAAAACTTATACTTAGAAATACAAAAAGATGAAGATTATACAACAATCAAATATAAAAAACCTGAAGGTATTACTTTTATTGGTAAACAATATCTTTATTATTTTGACTATGTGACATTAAATAGATATTCTAAAGAATGCAGTGATGCTTTAAGACCCTTATTGTCATATTTAGAATCACATACATTAACTATTCCAAATGAAAAAATGTATTTATTTTCTAAATATATCATTGATTCCATTTTACCTTATATAGAATTTACTGGTGATGAAATTGATGAATATCTACCAATGGATATTTCTTTACTGATTTATGTTGATTTAAATGCAAGTAATGAATTATCTGTTACATTAGATTTTAGAGATGATCAAGGAAACACAATTTTAGAAGATCCTCAAGATCTTGTCTTACCATTAAAACTCGATCGCGTCATTGAAACATTGAATAATTATCTAGAATATGATGAGATAACACATATGTATTATCTCTATAAAGAAAATGATGTTTATGATTTTATCACACGTATACTTCCTGAATTAAACAATGATTGTGAAGTCTATATCAGTGAAGAAATCAAACAGATGAATAAGCCAAAGAACATGAACTTCAATATTGGTGTGAGATTAAAAAACGATCTTTTAGAAATTGATTTAAACAGCATTAATGTTGATAAAAAAGAGATACAAGATATTCTTTATGCGTTCCAAAACAAAAAGAATTATCATCGTTTAAAATCCGGAGAATTTATCAATCTTGATGATCCTTCTATCAAGGATCTTGATATTTTGCTCAATGATCTTAATATCGATTACAAAGAAGTTCATGATGGAAAAGTGACAGTTGATAAATACCATTCATTATATTTGAATAATTTTATCAATTCATCTTCTTTACAATTTAATAGAAATAATCATTTTAAAGATCTCATATCACGCATTCAAAAAATAAATATCCAAGATATTCATGTTCCTGAACATTATCAACATATTTTAAGAGATTATCAGATATTTGGGTTTAAATGGCTCAAGATCATGTCTCAATATGGTTTTGGTGGTATTTTAGCCGATGATATGGGTCTTGGTAAAACTTTACAGGTCATGACTTTACTAGAAGATAGCATCAGTGATGATCATGTTAATTTAGTTGTTGCTCCAGCAACCTTAATCTATAACTGGCAAGATGAAATTCACAAATTTTCTAAGAAATTAAAAGTTTTATGTGTTACTGGTAATTTAGCACAAAGAAAAAAAGCAATTGCATCTATCAAAGATTATGATGTGATTATTACTTCTTATGATTATATCAGAAGAGATTTCGACTTATATCAAGATATTACTTTCCATTATTTTATTTTAGATGAAGCACAATATATTAAAAATCAAAGTACTAAAAATGCACAAGCTGTCAAAGCAATTCATGGGACTCATCGTTTTGCTTTAACAGGAACACCTATTGAAAATAGTTTGGCAGAATTATGGTCAATCTTTGATTTTCTGATGCCTCAGTACCTTCATAGTTATTCTTACTTTAAAGAAAACTTTGAAATACCGATCATTCGAAATGATGATATCGAAAAACAATTGAAATTAAAACAAATGGTAGAACCATTTATTTTAAGAAGAACAAAAAAAGAAGTATTAAACGAATTACCTGATAAGATAGAAAGAAATATTATGATTTCATTTACACCAGAAGAAGAAAAAATATATTTAGCGAATTTAACGTCTATCAATCAAGAATTACAAAGTGCAATTCAAGTCAATCATGTAGATAAAATTCAAATTCTGGCAATGATGACCAGATTAAGACAATTGTGTTGTGATCAAAGAATTCTTTATAAAAATATTACAGAAATGAGTTCAAAGCTCAAAGCTTGTTTAGATATCATTGAAAACGCTAAAGAAAATCATCAAAAAGTTTTATTATTTTCTTCGTTTACGACATCATTAGATCTCATTGAATCTGAACTTCGAAAACGTGATATCTCATATTATGTTTTAACAGGAGCAACGAATAAGATCAAACGTCATCAACTTGTCAATGCTTTTCAAAAAGATAAGACAACTGTCTTCTTGATTAGTTTAAAAGCAGGTGGAACTGGTCTCAACTTAACGAGTGCTTCAACTGTTATTCACTATGATCCATGGTGGAATATGTCAGCACAAAACCAAGCAACTGATAGAGCTTATCGTATCGGTCAAACAAACAATGTACAAGTTTATAAATTGATCATGAAAAATTCTATCGAAGAAAAAATTCAACATTTACAAGAACAAAAACAAGATCTATCAAATATGTTTGTTGAAAACAATAGCGGGACTATCTCACATATGACAACTGAAGATATCATGAATTTATTTCAATAAAAAAGAGATTAAAGACGCTCTAGTCTTAAATCTCCTTTTTTTATATAATTCAGTTTTCTAAACGCTTTATACATCGCATAAGTAATCACAGCAGGAACAATGATATCAATCATGATGACCGGTAACCAATATTGATTTCCCATGACTTGAATAGCATCTAAAATCCCTACGAACCCTGCTGTCCCCATACCTGAGCCAATGGCTGAGCATTTGACTGATAATAATACTGTTGATATCGGTGCTGTGATAACAGTCGTAAGAATCGGTGGTAGCCAGATAATTGGTCTTTTAATAATATTTTTAAATTGTAACATACTTGTTCCAATCCCAATAGCAATGACATCACCTATATCATTATCATCAAATGACATCATCGCAAAACCAATCATTTGGGCGCAACATCCTGCTAATGCTGCTCCTGCTGCTAAGCCATCAAGTCCCAACATGATACCAATAGCTGCAGATGAAATCGGCGCTGTTAAAGCCATCCCCATCAAAACACCAACAACAATTGACATAAAAAATGGTTGTAAATTCACTCCCTGGTTGATCAAAGCCCCAATCCATGTGATAAATTGTGTCAAGTATGGTCCAACAAATCTTGTTACAATTCCAGCAGAGATAATTGAAACAAATGGTACCAGTAAAATATCTACTGGCGTTTTTCCTTGAATAAGACGTGTCATTTCTATAGCAGCTAAAACAGCGACATAGGCAGATATTGGATTCCCTGCCTGAATTACTCCATTTTGGAAAGTTCCTGCACCTATTGCACCTGCAATAATGGCTGCTATCAGATTTAATCCTTTTGCTTCAATCGCATAACCAATTCCTACACCTATTGCTGGACCCATAAGATATCCTGCAATTGTTCCCCATGTCACAAGCTCAGAAACATGTATCAAAGATCCTAATTGTTTCAAAATTGTCCCAATGATCAAACTCGCAAAAAAACCATAAGCCATTCCATTAAAAGTATGAACTATGTAATTCCCTTTTCCCCTATTTTGTGCCATATATTCTCCTTTTCTAGCAAAAAAACTGCCGAAGCAGTTTGTCATCTTTTATTGGTGGAGCCAAGCGGGATCGAACCGCTGACCCCCTGCGTGCAAGGCAGGTGCTCTCCCAGCTGAGCTATGGCCCCAAAAACATTTTAAAAAATGGTGGGCCTGAATGGATTTGAACCAGCGACCTCACCCTTATCAGGGGTGCGCTCTAACCAACTGAGCTACAGGCCCACAAATCTATATAAAACAATTAATTAATGGTGGGCCTGAATGGATTTGAACCAGCGACCTCACCCTTATCAGGGGTGCGC
>CAMFRJ010000147.1 GCA_945981915.1 uncultured Erysipelotrichaceae bacterium | reverse complement strand
GTGTTTAGGTCTTATGTCAAAATAAAGTAACATAAAGAATTGAAAACGTCCTATATTTGTAATATCCTGGATTAGAATAAAAATCTTATTGAAAAATCAAAAATATAAGGTATAATGTTGATAATTTGGGATTTTTATAGGAGGGAATAAACATGGAATCAAACAAAAATGGTCAAAAGCTTGCTAGGAAAATGGTCATTGCTTTGGTATGTGGCCTAGTTGTTGGTTTTGGATGTATTGTCTTACGTGAACAATTGATCCAATCAGGACAACAAGAAATTTGGACAACAATCAATAATATCTTTTTCCAAGATATTACAGCTCAAGGGGCAACACAGGCAATAGGTATTTTCTATATTATTGGACAATTATTTGTTAATTCTTTACAATTAATTATTGTTCCAATGGTATTTGTCTCTATCTGTTTAGCGATTACAGTGATTACAGATACGAAGAAATTAGGAAGAATCTCATCAAGTACGATATTGACTTTCTTAAAAACAACAGTATGTGCTTTGATCTTTGCAGGTCTCGTGGGATCATTTGTTTATCAAACAGGAGCGTTTGATGCTATCAGTGCTTCTCATATTACACTTCAAGAAGGAACAGCTGGAAGCAATCCACTGAGTATTATTTTATCCATTATACCAAACAACTTTGTTTCTGCTTTTACGAATAATGGAGGGGTACTCGCAATTGTCTTTTTAGCTGTCGCTATTGGTTTAGCTATGAATCAATTGAATAATCGAACAAGTATGTTTAAAAAATTATTAGTTGAAATAAGTGAAATTATTTCTGTTTGTTTATCATTTGTGATTAACAATTTTGCTCCATATGCAATATTTTGTTTACTAACAAGAACATTTGCAGCTTATGGTATTGATTATCTCATGCCTGCTTTAGCCTATGTTGTCACAGTGATTATTGCTTTGATTGTTTACTTAATGTTAGCTTATCCAATTTATCTATTAACGATGGCAAAAGTGAATCCAAAACCATTTATGAGAAAAATTCTCAAAGTTGTTTTATTTGGTTTTTCAACATCATCCAGTGCAGCGACTCTACCATTAAATAAAGAAACAACAGTTAATGATATGGGAGTCAGTGAAGAAATTGCATCATTTGTCTTACCACTAGGAATGACAATCAATATGGATGGAACAGCTATTATGCAAGTCATAGCGGCTATCTTTATTGCAGCAAGTTCTGGTTATCAAGTCACTTTTACATCAATGGCAATTATTGCTATTCTTGCATTAATTGCTTCTGTTGGAACACCAGCAGCTCCAGGTGCAGGTGCCATCATTTTATTTACAATATTAACTGGTATGGGTTATACCAATGATGCAGCAGTTTTGGCCTATTCATTGATTTTGTCAATTAATAGACCAATTGAAATGTTGGTAACATCATTGAATGTAACAGGAGATAGTGCAACCTCTATCATCGTTGCTAAAAAAGAAAATATGTTAGATGAAGATGTTTATAAATCATAATAAAAATTGCCTAAGGGACAATGTCATGAAGTCAACATGACATTGGCCTAGGGCATTTTTATTTTATCAATGATTTCAACATTTAATGAAGATAAATAACGTAAAGCACGATTATATACAGATTTGTCTAGTAAACTATCAGGACTGTGCGCATCAAAGCCAATAATCGCTTTATTGTGATATTGACTAGCAATATTCCAAAAATCTTCATTAGGATAATGTCTACCAGTTGTAAAACCTAACAGATTGAATTCTAAAGGCATATCATGAAGTTTGGCATATTGACATAATCTAGACATTTCTTTTTTATAAAATGGATCTTTTGAATCATAGTAAGCCAAGTCCGGATGAGCAATATAACTATATAATCCTGAATCAATAGCTTTGATACAATGGTCTACATAACTTGTCAGGTATTGTTTGTTTAAGTAAGAGCCAAAGTAAATATGTGTTTCATCAGATTGAAAATAGTGATTGCCTAAAATAATATAATCAATTTGATATTGTTCAATGATTGTTTTCAACCAAGGAATGTATTTTTCAAAATATTCACATTCTAAACCAATCAAAATATCAATTTGATCTTTATATTTTTCTTTTAAATAGCGAATACTGTTGACATATTCTTCTAGTTGATTTTCATCCATGCGCATAGTTGGCTGAAATGGAGAATCATAGTGCCAAGGAGTATGATCAGAAAAACCAAGTTGCCTGATACCTGCTTTGATAGCACATTTGACATAATCTTCATCTTGACCGATAGCATGCTTACAACGATAAGTATGTGTATGATAATTATTTACCAATTTTTAATCAACTCCTTGATCAATTTTACAAGTTTATCTTCGGCTTTCTTGGCTGTATCAATGACCTCTTGGTGGGAAAGCTCATTATTTGATAAGCCGGCAGCTTTGTTTGTGACTAATGATATTCCTAAAGTATTCATGCCGCAATGTCTTGCAACAATAGCTTCACCAACTGTTGACATTCCTGCTAGATCGCCTCCCAATGCTTTGATTGCCTGGATTTCTGCAGGAGATTCAAACATAGGTCCTTGGAAAAAACAATAAATCCCATCTTTAAGATTGATTTTTTGTTTTTGGGCTATTTCATGTAATAGCTTTTGACTTTGTGAGTTGTATATTTCTGTCATATCTTTAAAACGAGGACCAAATTCATCTAAATTAGGACCACGTAAAGGACTTGGACAAAATAAACTGATTTGATCACTAATACAGACAATATCACCAGGATTCAAATCATCTCTAATTCCACCACAAGCGTTTGTAAGAATTAATTTTTCAATACCTAATTTAGAAAAAACACGAATAGGTAATGTGATATCTGACATATCATAACCTTCATAGTAATGAAAACGCCCTTGCATTGCAATAACTGTTTTTTGATGAATTTTCCCAATGGTCAATTGACCTTCATGACCTTTCACTGTAGATAAAGGAAAAGAGGGAATGTCTTGATAAGGAATCGTTTGTTCAACTTTGATTTCTTGAGCAAGGGGTCCTAACCCTGATCCAAGAATAATAGCAATATCAATAGGATAAGGATAAATTTTATGAATATATTGATAAGCTTGATTGATTTTTGTATACATAATATTATTTCCTCCTCTAGCATGATTATTATACAAAAAAGAGAACTGTTTATCTATGGAAAAGCAAATTTGAATTGTATTATTGTTAAAGAGGTAGTAAACAAAAAGAAGTTATCTTTTTTTTAGGGTAAAGATTTGATAGAATAGAAAAAAGGATGTGAGATCACATGAAAAAAGAAGAGTTTACTTTTAAGCAGATAGAACTTCAAGAAAAAAGAGTATTTCGAGATGCTATTCATAATTATATTCATGTAGATGATCATGTGATATTGCAATTGATCAATTCTGCAGTTATGCAACGTTTAAAGAGAATCAAGCAGTTAGGCGGGACGCATCAAGTCTATCAAAGTGCTGAACATTCAAGGTTCACGCATTCTTTAGGTGTCTATGCTATTGTAAGAAAAATGATCAAAGAAAGTGAAATTGGTCATTATTTAAGTGAATATGATCAATTAACAGTCATGATTGCAGGATTATTACATGATATTGGACATGGTCCTTTTTCACATTGTTTTGAAAATATTTTTGGAATCAATCATGAGAAATACACAGTCAAGATTATCAAAGAAGATAAAGAAATTCATAGTATTTTAGAAAATTGCGTTGAAGGATTAAGTGATGATGTTTGCGCCATTATTGATAAAACACATCCTCATCAGATATTGATACAAATGATTTCTAGTCAATTAGATAGCGATCGCATGGATTACCTTTTAAGAGATAGTTATTTTACAGGGACGACGTATGGACAATTTGATATGTCTCGTATCTTACGCGTTATGCAGGTACGAAATGGTAAAATTGTCTATAAGAAATCTGGTGTGCAAGCTATAGAAAATTATATACTCGCTAGATATCATATGTATTGGCAAGTCTATTATCATCCAGCGACAAGGTCTTATGAACAAATCATGATGAGCTTATTTCAACGTGCTAAAGATCTATATTGTCAAGGTTATGATTTGGGGGATATACGATATCTTATTCCTTTTTTTGAAAATAAAGTGAAGATTAGTGACTATTTAAAATTAGATGAAAATATTTGTTTTTATTATTTTCGATTGTTTAGTGAAAATGCTGATATGATTTTAAGTGATCTGGCGAAACGTTTTTTAAATAGAAAGTTATTTGTATACGAAGATTATATATCTCAAGAACAAAAAATGAAAATAGAACAACAATGTTTCAATCATCATTATGATCCAAGATACTATGTTTTTATTGATGATCAGATGCAGATACCTTATCTTCATTATGGAAAGAGCGAAGATATCAGAGAAATAGAAATTATCATGAACGACTATCTGGTTCCTCTATCAGAAGTATCTGAAATTGTAGGTGCTATTATTCAATCTAATCATAATAAAAATGATCCTAAAATTTATTATCCCTCTTTGTAGGGATTTTATTTGACATTATAGTTAGCATATGCTAACATGTAAATGTAGATGAATTATAGCCTGTCTCTTATACACATCTCCGA
>CAMFRJ010000146.1 GCA_945981915.1 uncultured Erysipelotrichaceae bacterium | reverse complement strand
TACACACTGCATATCGTCGGCAGCGTCAGATGTGTATAAGAGACAGACATCATATCTTGTCTTTCATTTGACATCTAATAATATACAAGCAAAATGTGAATTCATTATGAACAACAAATTTTTATATTTTTCTCACATTTCATGATAAACCGTCTTACTCACGACAAATCCATTCATTCTTTGATATTCTTTTTCTAAATAATCCTGATATGTCCCAGGAGCAATGATACCATTGAGATCAATAATATCTGTACCTGCACTTCCAATAATTTGATCTGCCAACAAAACACAATTGGTTCCTAAAACAAAGTATGTTTTGAATTTCCCGCTTTTAAACTTATAAAAATCAGCTTTTGTCTCTGTATATAAGCGACTAGCATAATCTTCTCGATATCCTGGTTGACTATATGAAATAGGATACCACCTGATGGCATTATCTTTTAATGATTTGATTTTTTGACGCACTTCATTTTTTTGTTTTTCTATTAATTTTAAACCATATCCAAAAATCATTTTTTGATCCTCTTTGATGCAAAACTGTATATATTGATGCTTATCTTTAACAGAAAACAAAACACCATCACCAATAGATTCAAATAATCTTACAGAAGAATAATCATAATTTCCGTATGATAAAACTTCTCCTTCAAAATATAAATCACAATGTCCCATTTTTCCAAAGCCCAGTGGTGAAACATGGACAAAAACTTCTAAATCTGCTTCATTATTATCTCTATCATATATCTCATGATTTTCTACTGCTAATTTATCATTAATCATTTGTCTCATGGAATTAGGAATAAGTGCTGAAATTGCCATAGGCAAAGGAATACGAATACGTCTTTTTAAACTTTCTTTTTTCTTAGAAGGAATGACTGTATAAATTCCATCTGCTATATAAGATAACCCTAATAATAAACCATAAAATCCAATAAAAACAATCACTATATCGATATCAAAATAATCTTTAAAAACAAGTGTGAACCCATTGCCTATCAACAATAAAGCACCAATAAGAACAAAAAATCTTCTTTTGACCTTATCTCTTCGATAATTAAAATATGAAATAAGTTTAATAACACCCATCAATGTCATGTACAAAGCAAAAACAACAGTTGCAAAACCAACTGGAATAGATGGATAAAAAATAAGAATAATTCCTAACGGAATAAGAATAAGCATATTATTGAAATGTACTTTCTTATGATTATAACAAAAATAATCATAAGCTTCATGCAAACCATTGATCAATAAAATAACTCCTAAAATATCAAAAACACGTATCAAAAATAATGTTTGATTGATCATTGCCAATAAACTCACCATGACAACAATGATTCCTAATAAACAATCTATGATGCCTTTATATATGATGTTATCCATAATCTCACCTTCATTTATATTATGGCAACATTGCTGAGATTGTGCAAATATAATGTCATTTTTTCAATATTTCTCAAAAAAAAGATCATCTTTCGATGATCTTTTATTTTTCAAATTTATTTTTGTAATCATAGATTGTGTGTAAGATTTGTTCCATATCTTTAACCATAGGCATTCTAGGGTTAGCTGGTGTACATTGATCTTCATATGCGTTCATAGCAATTCTATGAATTGATTCTTCCCAAGCAGCTTTGTCAATACCTTGTGATTGAACATTTGAAGCTACACCTACTTTTAAGCATAATTCTTCACAAGCATCTGCGAACATTTGAACACCTTCAGCAGGAGTTTTTGGATTTAATCCGATTAATTGAGCTAATTCCATATATTTAACATCTGCTTTATAGTTTTCAATTTTTGGCCAGATATTTAATTTAGTTGGAATAGATCCGTTGTATCTAATAACGTGTGGTAATAAGATACCATTTGTTCTACCATGAGGAATATGCCATTCTCCACCAATCTTATGAGCTAATGAGTGGTTCATTCCTAAGAATGCATTTGCAAATGCCATACCTGCGATAGTTGCAGCATTATGCATTTTTTCTCTTGCAAGAGGAGTTCCTTTAGTAACTGATTCTTCTAAGTAATCAAATACTAATTTAACAGCTTGTTTAGCCCATCCATCAGTAAAGTCAGATGCTAAGATTGAAACATATGCTTCAACTGCATGTGTTAAGACATCAATACCTGTATCAGCAGCAATTGCTCCTGGTAAAGACATAACAAATTCAGGGTCTACAATAGCAACTGTTGGTGTTAATGCATAGTCAGTTAATGGATATTTCTTATTGCATGAAGTATCAGTAATAACAGCAAATGGTGTGACTTCTGAACCTGTACCTGAAGTTGTTGGAATACAGATCATTTTTGCTTTCTTACCTAATTCAGGGAATTTGAATGCACGTTTTCTGATGTCCATAAATTTTTGTTTAATATCATCAAAGTTAACCTCTGGATTTTCATACATTAACCACATAACTTTAGCAGCATCCATTGATGAACCTCCACCTAATGCGATGATAACATCTGGTTGGAATTTATTCATTAATGCAAGACCAGCTTGTACTGTAGTAAATGATGGATCTGGTTCAACATCGAAGAATAATTCAATATCAACTTTATTACGTCTTCTTCTGATGACATTTTCAATTTTTTCAACATAACCAAGATTATACATACCTCTGTCTGTAATAATCATAGCTTTTTCCATTTGTTTCATATCTCTTAAGTATCTAATTGAATTTCTTTCAAAGTAGATCTTTGGAGGAAGTTTAACCCATTGCATATTATTGTTACGTCTCCCTATTCTCTTAATGTTGATTAAGTTTACAGCACTTACGTTGTTTGAAACTGAGTTATGACCGTAAGAACCACAACCTAATGTTAATGATGGAATGAATGCATTATAAACTGATCCGATTCCACCGAATGTAGATGGCGCATTTTCGATAATACGGATAGCTTTGACAGCATGTCCAAATACTTTTGAGATTTCATGATCTTGTGTATGGATAGCAGCTGAATGTCCTAAACCATTAAATTCAACCATTGCAGCTGATTTAGCAATACCATCTTCTGTATTTTTCGCTTTTAAGATAGCTAATACAGGAGATAATTTTTCTCTTGTTAATGGTTCTTTTGGTCCAACTTCTTTACATTCAGCACAGATGATTTGTGTATCTTCTGGTACTTCAAAACCAGCTTGTTGAGCGATCCATGCAGCAGGTTTACCAACAACATTTGGATTTAATCTTGCTTCATTGACTTGATCACTATAAGCTTCTGCACCAAACATGTATTTTTCAAGTTTTGCTTTTTCTTCTTTATTGACAAAGTATACATGGAATCTCTTAATTTCTTTTAAGAATGCATTATAAATTTCAGTATCTACGATTGCAGCTTGTTCAGAAGCACAAATCATACCATTATCAAATGATTTTGATAAAACAATGTCATTAACTGCTCTTGGTAAAACACAAGTTTTTTCTACATATGCAGGTACGTTACCAGCACCTACACCTAATGCAGGTTTACCACATGAATATGCAGCAGCAACCATCGCATTTCCACCTGTTGCTAAGATTGTTGCAACACCAGGATGTTTCATTAATGCACTTGTTGCATACATTGATTTAATTGATAACCATTGAATACAGTTTTCTGGAGCTCCTGCAGCAATTGCAGCATCTCTCATTACAATAGCAGCTTGTTTTGAACATTCATGAGCGCTTGGATGGAATGAGAAAATAATTGGGTTTCTTGTCTTTAACGCAATTAAAGATTTGAAAATAACTGTTGAAGTTGGGTTAGTTGTTGGTACAATACCACAAACAACACCAACTGGTTCAGCGATTTCAGTAATTCCAGTAAGTGGATCTTCATTAATGATTCCTACAGTTTTTAAATGACGTAAATTATTAGTTACGTATTCACAAGCGAATAAGTTTTTGACAGCTTTATCTTCAAAAACCCCACGACCTGTTTCGTTAACTGCAGCTTCAGCTAAAACACCATGATTGTCTAACCCAGCTACAGAACATTTTGCAACGATGTAGTCTACTTGTTCCTGAGTAAAATCTTCAAATTCTTCTAAAGCTTTTAACGCTTTATTGACAAGTTCATCAACATGAGCATCAGTTTCTGCTTCAGTTGGTGCTACTTGTTGTACAACTTTTTCTTCTGCCATTTTTTTTCCTCCGTTTTTGTTGTGAATTTTTTAATTTGTATAGCCATATACTACATGAAACGTTTTTAAATAACAAGTAAAAATTAACGTTTTTGTGAATAAATTAATGCATCCACAAAAGTAACCGTTTTCATCATTCTTATATTATATGATTATTTTTTTGAAATTTTTGTTCGCAATGACAATATGAACTTTATTTCTTTTCAAATAACTAAATCTAAATCTATTAGAAACATCCCACGTATTAATGTCTAAACCTTTTTTGTGGTAAAATTGAATTTCATCTCCATCTAAAAAGCTTTCTTTTGCATGAACATGAAGATGATGCTTGATACATATTTGTTTATTTTTTTCATAATTATCTTCAAATAAGTAACCTAAGTATAAACTTTGATCTATTTTTCTTAATTGGAAAAGTGAATCTAAGTAAAAACTAGAAAAAACAACCTGATCCAACATTCCCATCTGTT
>CAMFRJ010000145.1 GCA_945981915.1 uncultured Erysipelotrichaceae bacterium | reverse complement strand
TACACACTGCATATCGTCGGCAGCGTCAGATGTGTATAAGAGACAGATGCTGGTATTCATAAAGTTTCAAACATCTAAGCATTATCAAGACCACATACATAAAAACGATCATCAACCTTGACAACTGTGACATTGATATTAGGATCAAAATTATCCAAATCTTCATTAAATGTTAATGAAATCAAAACATTATAATAATCATGATCTTCTAAACCATCAATCGTCACTTTTGATGGTGAGTATGAAATAATATTATATCTTGTCACTTCTAAATCTAAATATGTCTGTTGTCTTGTATAAAATGAATATCTTGCATATTCACTAAAGTTGACTCTTAAATCAGGATAAATATAATCTATTCCTCCAATGATATCTCCTTTATCTTTTAATGTATAATAGTCAGCCGCAAAATATGCTGCAACGAGTTGACATTCTTCATCTTCATCTTCATTTAAGAAACTTTTTTCGAGTCTTGCATAAATATTATTTAACAAATCACTATCAGATGTTTTTTGATAAGGAATTTCTACTCTTTCTTGACTTATTTGTGAAACTGGATATGGTGATAAATAATATACACCAACAAGAATCGTTGATATAACAACCACACCAATAACAAAATGATCTCTTTTTCGTTTTTGTGGCGTCCTTTTTTCTCGATATTGTTCTAAAATTTTAATTTTAGGAAGTTTATCACTTCTTACAAAAACATTAATAAGTGTTAATACTGGTTTATATTTACGTGATATCATATCAGTGACTTCCACAAAGATTTCAAACATAAACATCAAACATACAAACAATACCGTTCCAACAGTTCGATCAAAATAATATAAATAAGATGTCAAAGAAAATAAGAATGTCACGAAATATAAAATAAGCACACTTTTTCTTTGCCCAAGTTTTAATTTAAACATTAAATTATGATGAAGATGTCCTTTATCTGCTTCACTGAACTTTTTATGATGTAATTTTCTACGAATAATGGCAATTAAAGTATCCATAATAGGAACCATTAAAACAATGATTGGCGCTCCTAAAGTAAAAAAAGCAGAAGCATTATAACCAAATCCTAGAAGAGAAATAACCGCAATCATAAAACCAATATACAAAGCGCCACAGTCACCCATAAATATTTTAGCTGGATGAAAATTATAAAACAAAAATCCCATAATACTACCCGCTAAAACCAAAGACAATGACGCAATATCACTACGTCCTGATAAAATAGATGTCATCGATATAGTAAACAAAACAATGATAGAAATTCCTGCGGATAATCCATCTAACCCATCAATTAAGTTAATTGCATTCGTAATGCCAATAATCCATCCTAAGGTCACAACACCTGAAAGAAAAGTAACAGCATTATTAGGAAAATAAACAAATCCTTTAATATATATTTCACCGTAAAAGATGACAATGATTGCTGCAATCAATTCAAAAAATAATTTTGTCTTAGGAGATAAATTATGTGCATCATCATATAGTCCAACAATAAAGATAATAAAACCTGCAATCAAAATAGCGTTAATTTGATTATCGGTTTTTAAAAATAAAACGGACCCAATTAAAGATGTTAGATAGATGGCATAACCACCAATACGAGGAATTTCATGATGATGAACAGTTCTTTCATTCATATGAGCCACAATTCCTAATTGATTGGCTGCTTTAATAATGAATGGCATCAAACAAGCAGATATAATTGTTGTAACAACAAACGATAAAATAACTGTTAATGACATTTTTATCTCTCCTTTTCATATATTATGTTGTATTTTTATTCATAATTCAAGTGAATTATTTTATGATTAGCCTTTCATTTATGTCAAAACTTGTATATACTAGTAGTATAAGGAGGATGAATTATGCATAGTTT
Source organism: uncultured Erysipelotrichaceae bacterium (assembly GCA_945981915.1). Taxonomy (GTDB): domain Bacteria; phylum Bacillota_I; class Bacilli_A; order Erysipelotrichales; family Coprobacillaceae; genus Faecalibacillus. Next base: position 2,738 of record CAMFRJ010000145.1, on the reverse strand, counting down.
AGGAATTTCTGTTTATCCAGATAAGAGTGATATCAATGAAGTCTACGCTTATATGGAAAAAGCCGCTAAATTAGGATATACAAGAATATTCACTTGTTTCTTATCTATTCCTGATGACAAGCGCGAAAGTTATTTAGTTGAATTTAAAGAATTTATGACAAAAGCTCATGAATTAGGATTCACTGTTGCTGCTGATACAAATCCAGCTGTATTTGACATTATTGGAGCAACACCAAACAATTTAAAACCATTTGCTGATTTAGGATTAGATATTATCAGATTAGATGGTAATTTCGGTACACAGGGAGATATTGCTGTTACAAGAAACCCATATGGTATTAAAATCGAATTCAATGCCAGCATGGATGCCGGAGTTGATTTATTAATTAAAAATGGAGGAAATAAAGACCAAATTACAATGTGTCATAACTTCTTCCCAGAAAGATACACTGGTTTAGATTTTGATTTATTTAAAGAATATAATAAACAATGGAAAAAATTAAATCTTCACACAGCTGCATTTGTTTCAAGTCATAACGATCATACAATTGGACCATGGGAAGTATTCTGTGGTTTACCAACTGTAGAAATTATGAGACCATTACCTATTGAAGTCCAAGCTCGTTATCTACTTGCAACAGGAGATGTTGATGATATTCTTATTGGTAACTATCCTGCATCTGATGCAGAATTAGAAGCATTATCAAAAATCAACTTCCAAGCTATCGAATTAAGAGTTGATGAAGATGCGCAAATTACTGATAATGAAAAATATATTATGTATGAATTTGCACCACATGCTGATCGATACGATCATTCAACATATATGTTAAGATCTAGTTTCCCTAGATTAGAATTCAAAGACAATGTGACTGTTCAAGATTCTGGTTTTAAAACAGAAGCTAGCACTACAAGAGATAAATCTATCCCATATCATGACTGTGGTAAAAAAGTCTTTACTCGCGGTGATGTTTTGGTTGTTAATGATAATTTAAAACATTATCGTGGAGAATTAGAAGTATGCTTAACTGAAATACCTAATGATGGTGAACGTAATTTAATCGCAACTATCAAAGAAGAAGACTTAGGATTATTAGATTATATTAAACCTGGGCAACATTTCAAATTTATTAAATAATATGAAAGGGACGTAAGTCCCTTTTAATCTATTGTTTTTAAATAAATGGCTAAACCATCTTCATCAATCGATCCAATCACTTCATCTGCCACATCTTTTAATTCCTGGCAACTATTCCCCATCGCAATGCCATGTCCAACATATTGAAGCATTTCGATGTCATTTGATCCATCACCAAATGCATAACTAGTTTCTAATGGAATATTGAGATATTCTATCACTTTTTGAATACCAACCGCTTTTGATACTTTTGGAGAATAGATTTCAAAAGCATTTTTTGTTCCATAACTATCATAATCAAATATATCTTTTATATAATTCTCTATTTTTTCTCCTTCAGATGTACTAATCTCAATTTTTAGTGTGCGATGCATCACTTCTTCTTGATCAAATTCACTCATTAATTGTTGTTTATTAATATCACATGATTGAAAGAAATCATTTAATGAATGAAAATGAGAATCAATATAACAGTCTGTAGTCGTTTCAAAATCATATTCACAATCCACATCATTTAAAAAAGTAATTAACGATTTAACATCATCATATTGTAATGGCTGTTCATAAATCAATTGCTGATCAATTTCTACATGGGCACCATTACACAAAACATATCCTGTAAAACCAATATCTTTTAAATGTTTGGAAATAAATGCCATCGGTCTACCACTAGCGATAAACAAGTCATATCCTAAACTTTTTAGTCTGTTTAATTGTTTTATAGTATTTTCTGGTATCACATGGGGATCATGCATCATCAATGTCCCATCCACATCAAAAAAGAAAACTTTCCTCATAGTCTCACCCCTTGTGTAATATAACATAAATAAAAGTGAAATTAAAAATATTTTTCAAAAAGAAAAGACATATGATACCATATGTCTATCTGAAATAATGTAAGTTTTCTAACATCACACCGCATCCGTTAGCTACGCAGTTTAATGCATCATCGGCAACAAATACAGGAACATTTAATTCAGATTCTAACAAGCGATCTAATCCTTTTAATAAAGCTCCTCCACCTGTTAAGAAAATACCACGTGATACAATATCAGCAGCTAATTCAGGTGGTGTTTGTTCAAGAACATGTTTTGTTTCTTTAACAATTGTTGCACATGTTTCTCTTAAAGCTAATTCTGTTTCATTTGAACTAATTGTAATTGTGTGTGGTAATCCAGTAACCAAATCACGTCCACGTACTTCAAATGTTTCATCAGATAATCCTTTAATTGCTGTTCCAATTTCTAATTTAATTTGTTCAGCTGTACGATCACCAATTAATAATTTATATTTATCTTTTACAAATTTGATAATATCTGCATCCATAACATCACCTGCTATCTTTAATGATGAACTAGTGACGATATCTCCTAATGATAATACAGCAATATCAGTTGTTCCTCCACCGATATCAATAACCATATTACCAGTTGGTTTATTGATTTCAAGTCCTGCACCAATTGCAGCAACTTTAGGTTCTTCTTCTATAAATACTTTCTTTGCACCACATCTTTCAGCAACATCTCTAATAGCTGATTTTTCAATTGATGTAATATCTGTCTCTTATACACATCTCCGAGCCCACGAGACTAAGGCGAAT
>CAMFRJ010000144.1 GCA_945981915.1 uncultured Erysipelotrichaceae bacterium | reverse complement strand
AGATTCGCCTTAGTCTCGTGGGCTCGGAGATGTGTATAAGAGACAGCATTATGAACGACCAAAAAAACAAAGGCTTATATGATAAATCTTTTGAACACGATAACTGTGGTATAGGTGCAGTTGTTAATATAAAAGGAAAGAAAACACATGTGACTGTTAACAATGCTTTAAAAATTGTTGAACAATTAGAACATCGTGCAGGAAAAGATGCAGCCGGTCAAACAGGGGATGGAGTTGGTATCTTAACACAGATACCATATGATTATTTTAAAAAAGTTATTCATGAATTTACACTTCCAGAAGAAGGAAAGTTTGGGGTGGCAATGTTCTTTATGCCACAAGATAGAAAAATTCGTGCCAGAATTAAAAAAATGTTTGAAACGATTGTCAAAAAAGAAGGAATGAATTTCTTAGGATGGAGAGAAGTTCCTACTGTTTCGAAAGTGTTAGGACAAAAAGCATTAGATGCTATGCCTTATATTTGTCAAGCCTTTATCCAAAAACCTCATGGAGTAACAAAGGGTCTAGATTTTGATAGAAAATTATATCAAGTCAGAAGAATCTTTGAACAAAGTCAATTTGAAGATACTTATGTATGTTCACTTTCTAGTCGTACAATTGTTTATAAAGGAATGTTTTTAGTCGATCAATTAAGACAATTCTTTATTGATCTACAAGATAAAGATTATAAGAGTGCAATTGCTTTAGTTCATTCACGTTTTTCAACAAATACGATGCCTTCATGGAAAAGAGCACATCCAAATCGTTTTATTGTTCATAATGGAGAAATTAATACGATTAAAGGAAATGCCAACAACATGCTTTGTCGTGAAGAAAATATGTATACAGAAAAAGTGGATACGAGAAAGGTTTATCCTGTAGTTGATGTTAATGGCTCAGATTCAGCAATGTTAGATAACACGTTAGAATTTTTAGTCATGTCTGGATTAGAACTTCCTCGTGCCGTTATGATGTGTATACCTGAACCGTATGAAAATGACAAAAGTATGTCACAGGCGAAAAAAGATTTTTATGAATATAATGCAACATTGATGGAACCATGGGATGGGCCAGCATCTATTTTGTTTAGTGATGGTGAAGTCATGGGAGCAGTTCTTGATAGAAACGGATTAAGACCATCTCGTTATTATATTACAAAAGACAACTATTTGATCTTATCTTCAGAAGTGGGTGCTTTAGATATTCCTGCTAAAGACATTGTTTTAAAAGAAAGATTAAGACCTGGAAAAATGTTGTTAGTTGATACAGTGAAGGGAGAACTGATCAAAGATGATGATTTAAAAGAAATGTATGCAACGAAACAACCATATGGAGAATGGTTAGAAAGTAATTTGATTAAATTAAAGGATATGAGAATTCCTAATGCCAGAGTAGAAAGATATAGTGGCGATGATTTAACAAAATTACAAAAAATTCATGGATATAGTTATGAAGATACAAACTATATCAAAAATCTTGCTTTAACAGGAAATGAAAATATTGTAGCGATGGGAAATGATACTCCCTTAGCAGTTCTTTCAACAAAACATCCACCATTATTTAATTATTTTAAACAATTGTTTGCGCAGGTTACCAATCCGCCAATTGATGCTATTAGAGAAGAAATCATCACATCGACGAGTGTTTATATTGGTAGAGATGGAAATATGTTGGAAGATACACCAGACAACTGTCATTTATTGAAAATATCTCATCCAATTCTTACGAACACAGATATTTTGAAAATTAAAAATTTGAAAAAAGATGGATTTAAAGTTGGAGTTGTTGATATAACTTATATTAAAAATACATCATTAGAAAAAGCAATTGATAAAGTATTTGTGGAAGTTGATAAGGTTTATCATGATGGATGTAATATTGTTATCTTATCAGATAGAGCTGTTGATGATAACCATTTACCGATTCCTTCTCTACTTGCAGTAGGAGCAGTCAACTCATATTTAGTAAGAACAAAAAAACGTAATAGTTTAGCTTTAATTCTTGAATCAGCTGAACCAAGAGAAGTGCATCATTATGCAACGTTACTAGGGTATGGTGTTTCAGCAATTAATGGTTATTTAGCACAAGATACAATTTATGATTTGATTGATCAGGGATTATTAAATAAGGATTATTATGCGGCTATTCATGATTATAATGATGGTATCTTACATGGTATTGTCAAGATTGCTTCAAAAATGGGAATTAGTACAATTCAATCTTATCGTGGATCACAAAATTTTGAGGCCATTGGTTTATCAAATGAAGTGATCAATAAATATTTCCCTAATACCGTGAGTCGAATTGAAGGAAAAACAATTAAAGATATTGAAGCAGATGTCGAATATAGACATAATTTAGTTTATGACCCATTAGGATTAGATGTAGATATTACTTTAGATAGTGCTGGTGATCATAAGGAAAGATCTGGGAAAGAAGAACATCTTTATAATCCAGCAACAATTCATAAATTGCAGCAGGCAACCCGTTTAGGTGATTATCAATTATTTAAAGAATATACAAAAATGATTGATGATGAAGGGGCTCATATGAATTTAAGAGGATTATTACAATTTAAAAAAGGAAATAGTATTCCTCTTGAAGAAGTTGAACCAGTTGAATCAATTGTCAAGAGATTCAAAACAGGGGCTATGTCATATGGCTCTATTTCAAAAGAAGCACATGAAACAATGGCGATTGCGATGAATCGTTTACATGGAAAATCTAACAGTGGTGAAGGTGGAGAAGATCCAGAAAGATTTGTGACTTTACCAAATGGAGATAGTAAATGTTCAGCAATCAAACAAGTGGCTTCTGGACGTTTTGGGGTAACTAGTGAATATTTATGCTCTGCAAATGAAATTCAAATTAAGATGGCACAGGGTGCAAAACCTGGAGAAGGTGGACATTTACCAGGTGGAAAAGTGTATCCATGGGTTGCAAAAACAAGACATAGCACGCCAGGTGTGAGCTTGATTTCACCACCACCACATCATGATATTTATTCAATTGAAGATTTAGCACAATTAATTTATGATTTGAAAAACGCTAATAAAGATGCACGTATTTCAGTTAAATTAGTATCTGAAGCAGGTGTAGGAACAATTGCTGCTGGTGTTGCTAAAGCAGGAGCAGGAGTCATCTTGATTTCAGGATATGATGGAGGAACAGGAGCAGCGCCAAAAAACTCTGTTTATAATGCTGGTCTGCCATGGGAATTGGGATTAGCTGAAGCTCATCAAACTTTAATTATGAATGACTTAAGAAGTCGTGTTGTTATTGAAACAGATGGGAAATTAATGACTGGTAGAGATTTAGCAGTTGCAACATTACTTGGTGCAGAAGAATATGGTTTTGCCACTGCTCCATTAATTACAATGGGTTGTGTAATGATGAGAGTATGTAATTTAGATACTTGTCCAGTAGGAGTTGCCACACAAAATCCAATCTTAAGAAAGAGATTTAAAGGAAAACCTGAATATGTTGAAAATTTCATGAGATTTATTGCTCAAGAATTAAGAGAATATATGGCGATGTTAGGATTTAGAACTGTTGATGAAATGGTTGGACGTAGTGATATGTTAGAATTGAAACCAGGTGCGACAAATATTGATTTATCTCGTATTATTGAAAATCCATATGCAAACAGTGAAGGTGTGCATCATGACCCTAAAAACACATATGATTTTAAATTAAATGAAGTGAAAGATACAACAATTTTAAATGGACAATTGAAAAATGCTTTATTAAAGAAAGAAGCAAAAGAATTAGATGTTCATGTTACTAATATTGATAGATCATTTGGTACATTATTTGGTTCAGAAATTACAAAATTATATGGAACATCATTACCTGAAGATACTTATCGTGTGAACTGTTATGGTGCTGGTGGTCAATCATTTGGTGCCTTTATTCCTAAAGGATTAACATTAAAACTTTATGGAGATAGTAACGATTACTTTGGTAAAGGATTATCTGGAGGGAAACTTGTGATTGTTCCACCTAAAGATTCTATTATTAAAGCACAAGATAATATTATTATCGGAAACGTGGCTTTATATGGTGCAACATCAGGTGAAGCTTATATTAATGGTGTTGCTGGGGAACGTTTTGCTGTACGTAATTCAGGCGCTTTAGCAGTTGTTGAAGGTGTAGGAGATCATGGTCTAGAATATATGACCGGTGGTATGGTTGTTGTTTTAGGACCTACAGGTAGAAACTTTGCAGCAGGGATGTCTGGAGGCATTGCCTATGTTTATGATCCAAGCAATGTTTTCTATGAACACATTAATAAAGAACTCGTTGAATATACAAATGTGAAATCACGTTTTGATGAAGAACAATTAAAAGAAATGATTCAAAAACATTATGATCATACAAACTCTGAAGTTGCTAAAAAGATATTGAATAATTATGGTAATGAAGTTTCTCATTTTAAAAAAGTTGTTCCACACGATTATAAACGTATGATGTCATTGATATCATCATTTGAACAACAAGGACTTTCAAATGAACAAGCAAAAGTAGAAGCATTTAAAGCTTTTAAGAAAGGAATTGATTAATTATGGGCTGGCTCTTATACACATCTCCGAGCCCACGAGACTAAGGCGAATCTCGGATTGCGGCG
>CAMFRJ010000143.1 GCA_945981915.1 uncultured Erysipelotrichaceae bacterium | reverse complement strand
ATATCGTCGGCAGCGTCAGATGTGTATAAGAGACAGGCACTATCTACAATTAAACGGCTTGCTTGCATACGTGATAAATCACGTTTAAATCCTTCAACATCAACTTTTTCTAAAACTTCTTCTTTTGACATTTGATTAGCTTGAGCAACCAAATCTAATTGTTCATCTAAAACATCTTGTGTCACAACAATATTTTCTACTTTGATGATTTCATCAATCAAAACTTCTAATTTTGCTTGTTGAGTGGCATTAGGTTTCATTTGTTCTCTTATTGTTTCTTCATCCATTCCTGTCATTTGAAGATATTGATCAAATTGAATACCTTGGCTAGCCATTTGATTAGCCATATAAGACATTTGTCTATCTAACGCACTGTCAATATCATCATCATCTAATTCTACATCACTATCAGCCATAAAAGCATCAAAAATGGCATTTTCAGCTTTCACTTGTGCATCTTGATCATGTTGTTGTTGTAGACCTTGACGAATATAATCATTTAAATCAGCTACTGTTTGTAAATGTTCAACACCTAATGTTGTAACAAATTCATCATTAAGTTCAGGTTCTTTCTTCACTGATAATTTCGTAACAGTCACTTGGAAAACAACTGCCTGTCCAGCTAAATCAGCTGCTCCATAATTTTCTGGGAAAGTTAGATTTAAATCTCTTGTTTCATTCACTTTCATGCCAATCATTTGTTCTTCAAAACCAGGAATAAAAGTTCCTGATCCAATTTCTAAATCATAATCATTTCCTGTTCCACCTTCAAAAGCAACACCATCTTTTAAACCAACAAAATTAATTGTGGCAATATCACCGTTTTCAACAGTATCTCCTTCTTTTTCTACTTTTGAATTAGATTGTGATAAGATCATTTGAATTTGTTGTGAAACTTCTTCATCACTAACAGTCACTTTGTCTAATGAATATGGAATTCCTTTATAATTCCCTAATTTTAATACTTTACTCATTCTTATATTTCCTTTCTTTTACATGCTCGCTTATTTTATCATATTATCTACAACAAAACAACATAAGAAATATATCGAAAAAATCAAAGAAAACTAAGCTTATATAAACATAAAACGCGTCTTCAATGATAGATCTATCATTGAAGATAGAAAAACGTTCTTTTCTATTTTGACCTTTTTCTTTTTTGAATCGATAATGAAATCAAAGATGAACCCATTTTTTAATATTATTATCTCTAGATTGTGGTGCTTAGTGTCTTAAATATCAATAAAACAATTTTCTAATCATAAAAGTTTTGTTATAGTAAAGAAGAGGTGATTTCATGAAAATAATGATTGCAAGTGATTCTTATAAAGGAAGTTTATCGTCTTTAGAAGTCGCTCAAAATATTCAAAAAGGTGTTTTAGAAGTTTTTCCTGATAGTGAATTCGAAGTATTAGCAATGGCTGATGGTGGAGAAGGAACTGTTGAAGCATTGATGGATTCATTACATGGAACATATCAACAGATTGAATGTATGAATCCACTCTATGAAAAGATCAATGCGACATATGGTGTTTTTCATGACAACTGTGCCATTATTGAAATGGCAAGTGCTTCTGGTCTTCCTTTAGTCAAAGAAAAAAAGATAAGACAAGCGAATACTTTTGGAACAGGACAATTGATTCTTGATGCATTAAATAAAGGATGTCGCACCATTTATATAGGTATTGGTGGTTCAGCAACCAATGATGGGGGTATAGGTATGGCCCATGCTTTAGGAGTACGTTTTTATGATAGTCAACATCAGTTACTATCTCCTATCCCACAAAATCTTCCTCTCATTGACACAATTGATTCTTCATCTTTGGATGCCCGTATTCAAGATACGCAAATCATTGTGATGTGTGATGTTGATAATCCTTTGTGTGGAAAAAAAGGAGCAAGCTATATTTATGGTCCTCAAAAAGGAGCAACTCAAGAAGATATTCTCTTTTTAGATCACGGTTTACAAAATTTAGCTGATGTTTGTCAACAAACAGGCTATCAAAATTTCCAAAACGTAGCAGGTGCAGGAGCAGCTGGTGGTTTAGGTTTTGGTCTTATGACTTTTTTAAATGCTAAATTACAAAATGGCATTAAAACGATCCTAGATATTGTCCATTTTGATGAACGTATACAAGGTTGTCAGTTGGTTATCACCGGTGAAGGTAGAATCGATCATCAATCTATTTATGGAAAAGTTCCTACAGGTGTTGCTTTAGCTGCAAAAAAACATCATATTCCTACCATTGCTATTGTTGGTTCAATTGGTGAAAATCTTGGACAGATTTATGATTATATTGATACAATTGAAAGCAGTGTCGATCATCCTTGTTCATTAGAAGATGCATTAAAAAATGCTGGTGATCATGTCTATCAAGCCAGCATTCGTATGATGAAAGCAATTCAATTAGGGAAAAAGATTCACTTTTAAGTGAATCTTTTTTGTTGCAAAAAGCTCCAATAAGCAACTCCAATAATAATGATATAACCAACAATGCTCCATATATCAGGTATTTGATCAAGAAAAACAAAACCTAAAACAGCCGCAAAGATGACCTGGGTATAATCAAATACTGAGATATCTCTTCCAGGAGCATAAGTATAAGCAGCAGTAATAGAGAATTGTCCACCAGCCGCCATAAATCCTGCTCCAATCAATAATAAAAATTGTGTCATTGACATTTCCACATAATGAAAGACAATATACGGTAACAGAACTAAACAAGAAAAACTAGAAAAGAAAAAAACAATCTTTGCTTTAGAGACCCCTTGTTTTCCTAACTGTCTTACACATGTATAGGCAATTCCTGCACCTAATGCTCCTAATATTCCAATAAGTGCATTGATATTATTCATAAAATCAAGTGATGGTTTGATCACAAACAAACTTCCAATAAAAGCAATAATGACAGATATTTTTTGTACTGTATTCACTTTTTCTTTAAGAAATAATGCTGAAGCGATGATCACAAAAAACGGTGATAATTTGTTTAACATAGAAGCATCTGAAACAACCAAATGATCAACTGCATAAAAATTACATAAGATGCCTAACGTTCCAAAAGAAGAACGTAAAATTAACATTGGCAAATCTTTTTTTTGATAATGAAGATCCTCTTTATTTTTGATTAACATCATCAAAGCAAAAAGTGCAGCAATTAAATTTCTAAAAAAGCTTTTTTGAACAGAAGGAAGACTTCCTGAAAGTTTCACAAAAATATTCATTGCCGCAAAAAAGAAAGCAGACAATACAATCAAAAACATCCCTTTTCTTGTTTGATTCATCTTTATCACCCTTTGTCTATTATATCGATTTTATGATAAATGTCCAAATAAAAAAGAGCTTTCGCTCTTTTTTTACTCATTAATTTTAACAACTTGATGAGCTTGTAAACCTCTTTCACCTTCTACAAGTTCAAATTCAACTTTTTGTCCAGGATCAACAGTTTTAAAACCTTCTTGAACAATTTGAGAATAGTGGAAAAAGATATCTCTTTCTTCACCTTCCATATTGATAAAACCAAATCCTTTATCTTTGTTAAAATTTTTTACTACTCCTATAGCCATGAAAAATCTCCTTTTTTAAAATCTAAGTATATTTTACACCAATAGACTAGTCTAGACAATACTTTTCTTCGACAAAAATCACAGCTTTTCATTTTTCTAAAATCAATACATGCTCAACAAGATTTTTCTCTTGCAATTCATCAATCAAATCTGTAGGTGTTATCACATCATAATTCAAAACTTCTGAAACAGAATGTAATTCAATATCATTTTTTTGTAGCGCACGATAAATCAACTCACTGCAATATAGAGCACTATCATCTTGCGTATTCATTTCAAAATCATAGGGTGTATCATAATAATCCATAGCCTTTTCAATAAATGACTGAATAAATTGATTATCTTTTTTTAATCGATAACAAGTTAAAGCTTTTAAATAAGACTCTTTTTTTAAATTTGCCATCTCTTGGAAAGTTCTAATTTTAACACCTGTACTATTCGCATCTAAAACAAGTTTCTCTTCACCTGTATGAAAATGTTTGACAATTTTCTGATAATAAGAATGTTGACTTTCAACAACCTCTTGAACTTGTTTTAATGAGCCTAAATAAATTAAAGAGTGTTTCCATCTTCCTGGAATAGCCAAATTACTTAAATAACGAATATTTTGAAGATTAATAATATCCCCACAATGAAACTGATCAAAATTAATGTCACCATAAGCAATTGTTTCTTCTTGTAAAGAAACCTTTTGATCCTTCTCCTGATGACATCCCGATAACAAAAATAAACACAAACACGCACATAACACCTTTTTCAATATATCACCTTAAATCAAACTCAGAGCTACACGTTTTTTATTCAAATCTACATCAATAACTTTTACTTCAACAATATCTCCTATACTTAATACATCAAGAGGATGTTTAATTCTTTCATGTGACATTTTTGAAATATGAACCAAACCATCATTTTTTAATCCAATATCAATAAAAGCACCAAAATCAACCACATTTCTAACTGTTCCTTCTAACATCATGCCTGTTTTTAAATCCTCAATATGAAGAACATCTTTTTTAAGTAATGGTGTTTGATATTCATCACGAATCGATCTATTTGGTTTAATAAGACTTTCAATAATATCATCTAATGTATATT
>CAMFRJ010000142.1 GCA_945981915.1 uncultured Erysipelotrichaceae bacterium | reverse complement strand
ATTCGCCTTAGTCTCGTGGGCTCGGAGATGTGTATAAGAGACAGTTTTTATACTGTAAAGTTGAGAAATGGTTAAAAAAGGATTGTGGATCAACAAGACATCTTTACAGATAAATTCACGACACTGATATTTTGGTCTCTCCTTTTTTTCATTATGACCACATTATTTTTAATTAATCATTGATGATTTCTCTTTAATGATATTTTTACTGCATAAATAAGTGATGACAAAATAACCACCATAGATGATGATCACAAATATAGCCGTCATGATAATAGAAGGAAGCAATCCTTCATTACCAAAGGTCTCTAGTATATAGTTACAAAACATGATTCCAAATACAGAATGAATGATTGCCAGTATAAGTGGGAACATAAAGAAGATGGCTATTTGTCTAAGTAGAGCTTGATTGATCATTTTTTCATCTGTTCCTATTTTCCTCAACATTTGATATCTTTCTTTATTATCACTACTTTCTGATAATTCTTTTAAAGCCAAGATAGCAGCTGAGCTCATGAGAAAGATGATTCCTAAATACAAACCAATAAATGTCACTAATGCCCCTAAACCAACACTTGCTTCGTAGATATCTAATTTTGAATTGATTGAATAAGAGACATTTTCAATCGACGCAGCTACCTCAATAAGATTATCTTCTATCTTCTGTTTTTCCTTATTATCTTTAGCTCTATAATTGGCAACAAGCATATATTCATGACAAACATATTCTTCAAGCGCTTGATCTGGAAATACAAGGAAGCCAGCGTTAGAAATACTTCCTGACATGTAAAGATATCCTTCTTGACAAGTTTGATATTTAGGATAATATATTTGATTATTGAAATTCAATGGTGTCTTCATTTTTAATGCTTCATTTCTTAAATTGATCATTTGTCCATAATCAGCAATTATACAGTATTCATGATCATTTAATGATATCTGTTGAAAACCAAAATGCTTAGCCAACTTATTATAATCACTGACTTTCATCATTTTTTCATCTGTTTCATATGATAAAAACGGGTATTGTTTTTTTGCATCTGCATAATAATCTCCTAATGTATCTTTAAACATAATATGAGAATCTAAATAGACACTTATTTCATCAATATCTTTAAGATATTTGTCTGTTTCATAATTTTGCTCATTAAGATATTGACTCACACGACGAATAGAATCGTTTTCTAAATCACCAAAATAAGATATTTGAATATCTGCTGGAGCTAAGCTTTTCAAATTATTGGTCATTGAATTTTTAATAGACAACGAACTTGATAAAACACAAATCGTCACAAATAACATTAAACAGATCACTGTCATTGAAAAGACCATTGTATTGATCTTAGAACTGATTTGTCTTAAGACAAAACTATTTAAGCCTTTATAATAAATCTTTTTCATTGACATCACAATCTTTAAAACAAGACCTGATAGGGACCAAAAAATCAAAAATGTTGAAATTGATCCTAATAATATTGGAATCAAAATATCTGTTTCTGATTCTATTTTATGAATTCCACCTGTCACCATATAATAAGCATATCCTAAAGTAAGCGCTGCTATCATAAAAACAAGGATACATAAAATAGGATTTTTTAATTTGATCTGTTCACTTTTTTTATGTCCATAGATGAGATCAATCAATTGACAATGACTGATATTAACTGTATTAAAAATCATCACCAATAAATACATCATGCCAAAATAGATCATTGTTTTCAAACAAGCACTCATTGAGAATGTAAAAACAAATTCTTTTAAATTCGCTTCAAACATATTGGCAACTAATAAACTCATAAATTGTGATAATATCACACCTATTCCTAAGCCTATGACTAGTGAAATGATGCCAATAAACAATGTTTCAAAAAATAAGATCATTGATATTTTTCTTTTACTCATTCCTAAAGTGAGATAAATACCAAATTCTTTATTTCTTCTTTTCATCAAGAATCTAGAAGCATAAATGATCAAAAAACCTAGCACAAAAGAAACAAAAACACTGACTCCTGACAACATATTTGTCATCAGCTTAATAATCTCTTGTGTTGATGATGTCACATCTAGCATGACTGTTTGACTATCAATGGCATTAAAAACATAAAAGATAGCAACACCTAAGATAAGGGTAAAGAAATAAATTGCATAATCCTTAAAACTTTTCTTGATGTTTTTTAATGATAATTTATAAAGCATCATTTAAATCACCACCAAGCAATGTCACAACATCTATAATTTTGTCAAAAAATTCTTTTCGCGTGCTATCACCTCTTTGTATTTCATTAAAAATTCTTCCATCTTTAATAAAGATCACACGCGTTGCATAGGAAGCACTAAATGCATCATGTGTCACCATTAAAATTGTTGCCTTTAGTTTTTGATTTAAATAACAAAATCTTTCTAATAACATGCGCGATGACTTAGAATCAAGTGCTCCTGTTGGTTCATCTGCAAGTACAAGTTTTGGATGAGTAATGATGGCACGAGCAGACGCCACTCTTTGTTTTTGTCCACCTGACATCTGATATGGATATTTATGAAGTATATCTTGAATATCCAATTCAGTTGCCACTTTTTGAATACGACTCGCTATTTCTGTTTCTTTGATATTTTGGATAGATAAAGCCAAAGCAATATTTTCATATGCAGTTAAGGTGTCTAGCAAATTAAAATCCTGAAAAATAAAACCTAGTTCTTCTCTTCTCAATTGATTTAATCTGTTTCCTTTCAATTTTGTGATATCTTTACCATCAACATATATATGCCCACTGGTCACTTTATCAATCGTTGAAATTACATTCAATAATGTTGTTTTTCCACTCCCTGATTGTCCCATGATAGCTACAAACTCTCCTTGATCTACAGTCAATGAAAGATTATCTATCGCTTTTGTCAGCGATGATTTATTTCCGTAATACTTTTCAATGTGTTCAATACTTAATATATTTCCCATAATATTCCTCCTACATCATCTATTCTAAAGAAAAATATTATTGTCGTCGTTTGTTTAAGATAACGTAATATTACAAATTTGTCACTTACTTCACAACATCATAAAATTTGTTTTTAAAAAAACAAAGTATAACTTTGGTATATTCCCCTTGTTTTGATTGTATTTCAATACGATGTCCTAATTTCTTACATAAACTTTGACATATATATAAACCCATCCCCGTTGATTTGGCACGTTTTCTACCATTTATTCCTGTAAATGATTTTTCAAACACACGTGAAAGATCACTTGGGGCAATCCCAATACCATTATCTTCAATCGCTAAGATGACTTGATCATGAGTTTCTTTTGCTGATAATTTGATATAAGCAGCTTGTTCCTTTTTATACTTAATACTGTTATTGATAATCTGATTGAGCATAAACTCTATCCATTTAGAGTCAGAATAAACTGTATAATGAACATCTTCGACGAGTAAATCTATTTTATTTTCTAAAAGATCATCTTTATTTTTCATAGCGACTTGAAAGATGACTTTTTCTAAAGAGACTTCATTAATGAGATAATCTTTTTCCGCATTTTGGGATCTGACATAATATAAAACTTGTTCAACATCATTTTCTATTCTTCGCATTTGTTCAAGAAACTTATGATTCAATTGATTTTTTTGATTATGGGTCATTAAAACGAGTGATGAAAGTGGAATCTTCACTTCATGGATCCACATTTCTACATAATCCTTAAAATCATACATTTGTCTTTCATATTGATGAACATTTTCTATCATTGATTTATTAATATCATACATTGCCTGGACAAAGAGTTGTCCTTCATAAAATGAAGGCATTTTGATTGTTTCTAAAACGAAATAAGCCTGATCCAATCTATCTATATTCAATAAAAGTTCACTATAAAAATTCTTTTTCCTTAAATAATCGATAAGTATCATTAAGATAAAAAAGAGCCATAAGACAAATGTACAGGCAATTATTGCCTGTACTTTTAAAGAAAAGACGAAAAAAATAAGTAATAATATAAAATATGTAAAGATAAACAAAACAATTGCATAGAAATGATCTTTTAAATAACTTGTTAATTTCATGATAAAATATAACCTCTACCCTTTCTTGTTTCAATCGCATTATCATGACCCAATTGTTTCAATTTTGCACGTAAGCGACTGATATTGACAGTTAATGCATTATCGTTGATATATTCCTTATTATTCCATAAATCAGTCATGAGCTCATCTCTTTCAACGATTCTATTTTGATGCATCAACAAATAATGGAAAATGATCATTTCATTTTTGGTCAAAATTATTTCTTCATGATCATTAGAAATAATGCCTTTTTGAATATTTATAGTCAGGTCTTTATAAGTTAATGATTCTAAATTGCCATTGACTCTTTTTAAAACAGCACCAATCCTCAATAACAATATTTGAGGATGATAAGGTTTGGTAATATAATCATCTGCTCCATAAGACATCGATAAAACTTCATCAGTTTCATTATTTTGACTTGTGACCATAATTACAGGAATATTTGATTCTTTTCTTAATTCTTGTAATAATAATTCTCCATTCATATAAGGAATTTGAATATCTAATAAGATGAGATCAGGTGCAATTTTCAATATTTCTTTTTTTGCATTTTGAAAATCTTTTAAAACAATAGCCTGATAATTGGCACAATTTAATAATTGAGATAATTC
>CAMFRJ010000141.1 GCA_945981915.1 uncultured Erysipelotrichaceae bacterium | reverse complement strand
TGAAACAGATGTTGATGGATATGATGTCACTAATACACATACACCAGAAAAGACAAGTGTAAGTGGAACAAAGACGTGGGTAGATAATGATGATCAAGATAGAATCAGACCAGAAAGCATCATAATCAAATTAATAGCAAAAGTTGATGGAACAGAAATGCTAAGTTTAGGACAAGAAACAGAAGTTAGTGCTGATGAAAACTGGAAATATGAATTCAATGATCTTCAAAAATACTACGAAGGAAAAGAAATCGAATATTCTGTTTCAGAAGTAAAGGTGGCTGGATATGAATCTTCATATGACGGATTTGATATTACTAATACACATGAAGTTGAAAAAACTGAAGTAATTGTTCATAAACAATGGTTAGACTTTGAAGATAAATATGGTTTAAGACCAGATAGCATTACAGTTCAATTGTTAGCTGATGGTGAATTAACAGATAAAGAAAAAACAATTCAACCTGATCAAGAAGGAAATTGGACATGTACATTTAATGATTTGCCTAAATATAAAGATGGTGTAGAAATCGTATATACTGTTCAAGAAGTTGTACCTGATGGATACACATCAGAAATTGGTGAATATGATCCAATTCTTGGTGGTTATACAATCGTCAATTCATTAGAAGTAGGCGATGTTCAAGTAACAAAGAACTTAAATAAATACAACACAACTGCTGATGGTGCAACATTTGCATTCAAAGTTGTAGGTGTTTATGATGGTAAAGAAATTTACAATAATGTCTTTGGTTTAGCATTCAAAGGTAAAGATACACAATCATTTGTTGTAAAAGATTTACCTGTTGGTACTGTTGTGACAGTAACAGAAGAATATAGTGGATCTGCTTATAAAGTAGATGGTGAAGATACTGTTACAGTAACAGTTGTTAAAAATAGTGACACACAAGAAATTGTATTAGCTGAGTTTAATAATATTTACGATGACTATAGACAAGGTCATGGTGCTATTAATAGACATAAAGCTGGTCAAGAAAGTTATGAATAGGAGGGATACAATATGAAAAAATTATTCAATAAAAAAATTATTGTGACGATGATTACTGTATTCCTTCTTGCAGTAATCACTCTTCCACAAGCTTATGGTTATTTTACAAATCACTGTCAAGGTGAAGGTGGTAGAGTGTTACAATTGGTTAATGATACCAAAGTGAAAGAAGAAAAAGATGAATTAAATAAAACAATTCAAGTAAAAAATACAGGTGAAGTTCCTGTTTTTACAAGAGTAAAGATTATATATGGTGGTAGCCAAGATGTAAAGATCACTAAATCTGATAATTGGGTTGAAGGTGATGATGGTTACTTCTATTATAAAGATGTTGTTGATGTAGATGATGAAACAGATTCATTAAAAGCAGAAATTACATCAAACAAAAAAATTGATGAAGATTTTGATATCGTTGTTGTATGCGAAAGTACACCTTATGTTGTATATGATGATAAAGAGCCTGTTAATAACAGTAGTTATAAAGGTTGGCATTTAAAGACTGAAGAACAGGGGGCTGATTAATTATGAAAAAATTAAGAGAAATTTTATTTGGAACTAAGAAATCAGCAATTCTTACAGTTTTATCACTTGCTTTGATTGCGATTGGTTCAGTTGGAACAACACAAGCTGCTTTAACTTACTTTTCTGATGATTATAGAGCTTATGCAAATGTATCATCTATAAGAGTTGGATTAGTTGAAGAAGGTGAACTTATTGCAGGTGGTAAAGAAGAATACAATAAAGATAATACAACAAGTTATAATGCTAATGGTGTATTAACATTCCCAAATATTGATAAATTGGTTTTAGGCCAAACATATGATGAAAATGTTAGTGCAAGAAATATTGGTGATTATGATCAATATTTAAGAGTACACGTTTATAAAAGTTGGTATGTGAAAAATGAAGATGGTTCATATACAAAGAAAGATACAAAGATGGATCCTAGTTTGATTGAATTAACTTACAATACTAAGGAAAATTGGATCTTAGATAGTTCAGCTAGTACTAAAGAAAGAGAAACTTTATATTATAAAACTTATTTAAAGAGTGGAGATACAACTGAACCATTTATTGAAAAAATTAAAATTAGTGAAAAGATTCAACCAAAAGTTGTCACAAAAGATAATGGTGATGGAACAATTACAACAACATTCTACTATGATGATTATAAATTTATAGTAAAAGTAGAAGTTGAAGCGATTCAAACGCATAATGCAGATAAAGCTATTCAAGCAACTTGGGGTGTTGATCCAACATCAAAAGGTATGGATGTATCTTATGAACAAATAGTAGAGGATTATGAATAGGAGGGATTATGATGAAAAAGAAATTAATTGCAGTTTTAAGTCTTGTCTTATTAATACTTCCTCTATGTTCTACACAAGTAGAAGGATATGATTATAAGGTTGATGAAGACAAATGGGTAGTTTCATTTGATGGAAAAGATGTTGATAATACTTATGATCCATCTGAAATCAATGATAAGATTGCTCGTTTACAACCTGGTGATACTTTTACAGTATCTGTTAAAAATATAAATAAGTATAAAGAATCAACAAATTGGTATTTTTCAAATGAAGTTTTAAAATCATTGGAAGATTCATCTGTTGCATCACATGGGGCTTATAATTATACGTTAACATATAATGATCAAGTGATTTATACAAGTGATAAGATAGGTGGAGATGAAGGAACTTCTAGAGAAAGTGGTTTACATGAAGCGACTGATTCGTTAAAAGACTGGTTCTATATTGATACATTAAAACAAGGTGAATCTGGTCTTATGACATTAAAAGTGGCTTTTGATGGAGATACACAAGCAAATAACTATGAGTTGACAGAAGCTGGTATTTTAATGAGATATGCAGTAGAATTAACACCAAAAGCACAAGAAGAAACGAAGACTTTTTATAGTAAAAAATATGAGAATGTAAAAACTGGTGATGATACACAGTTGACATTATGGTCTATACTTGCGATTGGTAGTGGAATGTTACTAATCATTTATGTCATTGTTTCTGGACTGAAAAGAAGAGGAGGTACAGAAAAATGAAAATGATTAAGAAAATAATTGTAGCAGTATTCATGTCATTGACTATGATGGTTTCTGTTGTACATGCAGATAATTACGCTTATACAATTCATTTGTATTCTGGTGGTTCAGGTAGTAGTGAAGACTCAGTTCTTTTACAAACATATACAAAGAATTATGGTGAAACTTTAAGCTTTTCACAAGATGAATTACAAGCTATGGTTAATTTGCCAGAAGATAGTAAATATTATGTCAAAGGAGTTAAAAAGGCTGGTCATGATAATAATGATACAGATGATTTGAATTCCTTAAATTATTACGTATCAGAAGATATGGATTTAGTCATCAAATATGGTTTAAAGGAAACAGAAGTGAATTATACAGTTAATTTTGTAGATACTGAAGGGAATCCTTTATCTTATGTTGATCAAAATGGAGTTTCACATGATAGTTTAACTTACTATGGAAATGTTGGAGATAAAGTTGTTGTTGCATGTGTTTATATTGATGGATATGAACCAAATGCATATAACTTGAAAAAAACATTAGTTAAAGATGAAAGTGAAAACGTATTAACATTTACTTATACAAAGAATCCAGGATTTGTTTATAGATACGTTGATTTAGGTGCTATTAATGGTGGAACAACTTATTTAGGTACAACTACTAATGGTACAAATAATGCTAATAATGCAAATAATCCAGGAAATGGAACAAATCAAGGTGGTATGACTGATGGAACTGATAATGGTGAAGGTCCTCAAGATGTTGTTGATTTAGATGACAATGAAACACCATTAGCAAACCTAGATGATAATGAAACACCTAAAGGTTTCTTTTCTTCAGAAAATGCACCAATCATCGCTGGTATTGGGGCAGGAATTTTAGCTATTATTGCAATTATCTTATTCTTCTTAAAGAAAAAGAAATCACATGCATAAATTAATATATCCTAATTATCCTGATAAAGAATAATTAGGATTTTTTTAGGAGTCTAATATGAAATTCATAGATAAAATTGTAGAAATTGTATTATTTGGATTAATTGGTTTTATTATTGTTTTAGCGGGTATTATTTATGTTCCAGGAATCATAGGTTTACAAGAATACGAAGTTGTTACGGGAAGTATGGAGCCTGAATTGCCTGTAGGAAGTTTAATATTTGTGAAAAGTATTGACTATCACCAATTAGAAAAAGGTGATATTATTGCTTTTTCTCGTTTAGGTGAAAATGTGGTTACACACAGAGTTGTGAATAATGATCAAAATCAACAAACTGTAACGACAAAAGGTGATGCAAATGAAAAAGCTGATCTTTTTCCTGTAGAATATAAAGATATTAAAGGGAAAATGATATTATCTATACCAGTTCTAGGATATATTTTGAGTTGGTTTTCGCATCTTTTCTCAAAGATGATCATTATAGGGGTAATTATTATTTTAATTATTATTCAAGGCTTTTTAGATAAGAAGAAAAAGCTTAAATGAAAAGATATTTATGCACATGAAAGATATTCATGACATAGATATCTTTTTTATCATATAGTTCATTTTTAATGAACTTTATAATATAATAACAGTATCATTTCAAAGCCTTCAAAATATCAAATCATATCTATTTAACCAATCAA
>CAMFRJ010000140.1 GCA_945981915.1 uncultured Erysipelotrichaceae bacterium | reverse complement strand
TATGAATTCAGTATTTAAATCAGCAGAATTTACATCATCATTTTCATATATCCTAAAATCATTAAAACCACTCACAATTTCCTTGTAGCCCAAATCATCAAGTACCTGCTTATATTCATCAGAAAGTGGTGTATAATCTATTTGATATTTGTATTGATGGTCATCTCTTACAAATCGATAATAATATCCCACAAAATCCAAACGCCAACCTTTTTTTGACATCTCATTAAAATAATTCTGCAATTCTTCATCTAAATAAAGACTATTTCTTAAAACATATTTATATTTCATAACTAACTTTCTCCATATTGATCTAACAAAGCGATTTGTTTGATCATTCTCTCCTTTTCTTTTTGAAGTTTCTTTTTCCCTAAATTTGTAATTTGATAAATTTTCTTTTTATTGTCTTCTTTAACCAATCTTATGTAACATTCCTTTTCAAACTTTGGCAACAAAGTATACAAAGTTCCAGCACCAACATTAATTTCACCTTGAGTTATTCTTGTCACTTCACTCATGATTTCATAACCATGTCTAGGCTGAAATAAAACTAATAGAACATAATACATTTGAGGTGTTAAAACCTCCATTTCTCTTTTTGGCATTTTTCCTCACTCTCTTATGTTATATATCGTTAAACGATATATCTTCTATCATTATTTTATATCGTTAAACGATATATGTCAATTCAAAGCCTTTCCATCCTACTAGAAAGTAAAAACAGAAAGGATTATTCTTTCCTATCTGTTTTTACTCTCGTTTATTTACCAACAAAACCTAAGCTACTTATGATATGTTTCATTTTTCATGATTTTAAAACTTCTATAAATCTGTTCCATTAAAATAAGTTTCATTAATTGATGAGGAAAAGTCATTTGAGAAAAGCACAATCTAAAATCTGCACGTTCTATGATATCTTCCCCTAATCCTAATGATCCTCCAATCACAAAATCAATCGTACTTTTCCCATGTAACATACATGATTCAATACGCTTTGATAATTCAACACTATCTATTTGTTGTCCATGTAAATCTAAAACAATCACATAATCATCTTTCTTTATTTTTTCAACTAATTTTTTAGCTTCTTTATTTTTTATATTGTCTTCAACCAAAGGACTAGCATTATCAGGAATTGGCTCATCTAAAACTTCTACCATTTCGACTTTACAATATCCGTTTAACCTTTTTTCATATTCTTTGATACCACTTACAAGATATTTTTCTTTTAGTTTCCCAACCGTTAATATTCTAATCTTCATGATGTCCTCCTGATACAACATTAACCTGACTGGCAACTTTAATATGATCAAACACAATATCATTCTCTTTAAAAACACGTTGATATGTCTCTAACGCTTTTTCTTTTGTATTTGCCTCTTGTGAAAGATGTGCTAAACAAATCTCTTTTGTTTTATTACCAATCACATCGACCATAACATGAGCACTATACTCATTATTTAAATGCCCTTTATCACCATAGATTCTATTTTTTAGAAATAACGGTCTTTTCGTTGCCATCAACATTTCTACATCATGATTACTTTCAAATATGTAATAATCCAAATTTTTCATATAAGTCATATTTTTTTGACTCACATACCCCGTATCTGTCATATAAAGAAGCGTTTCATTTAATCCTTGTATCACAAAAGCAAAAGGTGAAGTTGCATCATGAGAAATAGGTAAAGGCGTAATAGAAAAATGATCTAATTCAAATGATTGATAATCAACAAACTCATGACCATCAGGAATCCCTTTGATACATCCTTTTCCACAATAAACAATATTTTGATTAAATATTGAAATATTTTTATTGTGATCATAATGATCGTGTGTTAATAAAACATAATGGATATCATTTTCTTGAAAACCTAACTGTTTAAGCTTGTACAATAATTGTTTGCGACTAATACCACAATCAATGAGAATTCCATCACCCTGTTCATAAATGAAAATACTGTTTCCCTTTGATCCACTCGCTAAAACGTGATATTCCATCTCATCACCTCCTAAAATAAAAATGAGTACATTGTACTCATTTTTTTATTTAAATCCATATTTTTTATTGAATTTTTCAACACGTCCATCAGCACTAGCGAATCTTTGTTTTCCTGTGTAGAATGGATGACAATTTGAACAAGTGTCAACACGAATTTCATTTAATACAGAACCACTTTCAAATTCAGCACCACATGATGTACAAATAACTTTTACTTTTTTGTAATTTGGATGAATTCCTTTTTTCATGTTTCTCTCTCCTTCCGCCTTGTAGAATTTTTCACTACAAAGTAAGTTGCTATAACATATTAGCATCTCTATCCATTTAATTCAAGTGTTTTTCGCTATATATGCACAAAATTTGAACTAATCATCAATTTCATAACGACGGATCACAGCACCCAAACTAATTAATTTTTGATCAATATTGGCATACCCTCTATCAATATGATAAACATTACTAATTGTTGTCACACCCTGAGCTATCAAGCCTGCAATCAACAAGGCAGCTCCACAACGTAAATCTGTGGCTTCGACACATGCTCCCTTTAATGGTGTCTTCCCATTAATGAAACACATACTTTCATCTAATTCAATATTTGCACCCATTTTATTTAACTGCTCACAATGTCTAAATCTTTCAGGATAGATTGTTTCAACAATTTGTGACTGTCCATCTGCTTGGGTTAACAATGCTGTCAATGGTTGTTGCAGATCTGTTGCAAATCCCGGATAAACCTGTGTTCTGACATCAACCGGTTTAAAATTCTTCTGGTCTCCATAGACAATGATACTGTCTCCTACCATTTCCATCTTGACACCAATTTCTTTTAACTTTGATATTAAAGATTCCAAATGTTGTGGAATGATATTTTGAACGATCACTCTTTCGCCAGCTGCTGCTGCCATAATCAAGAAAGTCCCTGCTTCAATACGATCAGGAATGATTTCATGATAACATCCTTTCAAATGTTCAACACCTTCGATTGTAATCGTATCTGTCCCTGCACCTCTAATTTTAGCACCCATTTTTGTAAGCAAATTGACAACATCAATAATCTCTGGTTCTTTGGCTGCATTTTCAATCACTGTTTTCCCTTCAGCCTTCACTGCTGCCAACATGATATTGATAGTTGCTCCAACTGATGCAAAATCTAAATATATCTTTGTCCCTATTAATCTATCTGCTGTAATAATATGAGTTCCATCCTTGAATTCTACTTTTGCTCCTAAAGCTTCAAATCCTTTTATATGCAAATCTATCGGTCTAGGACCTAAAAAGCATCCTCCTGGTGCTTTCATAATAACTTTTTTACATTTTCCAAGTAATGCTCCCATCAAATAATATGACGCACGTAGTTTATCCACTGCATCAGACACCAAAGGAACATTTTCCATACGAGAAGGATCAACAATTAAACCATCGTTACTTCTAAGAACTGTACAATTTAATTCTTTTAATAAAACAGCTAAGGCATCTACATCACTGATTTCTGGCACACCATAAATAGTAACTGGACTATCCGATAAAATGATAGCTGGAATTAGTGCAACAGTTGCGTTCTTTGCCCCAGAAATTTCAACTGTACCATTTAACTTATGCCCACCTTCTATAGCTATTACTTCACTCATTATTGTCTCCTCATTTCTATATTATCTTATCTCTTATACTATATTATAAATTTTCAAAAAATACAACTTGTTAAATAGTCTTTCAATTTCTTTAGGAAAACAAAAAGTCCCAAAGGGACTTTCATTATTATTTGATTAAGCTTTACCGATGCATCCAAAGATTTCCATTTTTTCTTTTACACATTGTTTAATAGCTTCAGCACCTGGTGCTAATAATTTACGAGGGTCAAAACCTTTACCTTCTAAATCTTTACCAGCTTCAATGTATTTTCTTGTAGCTTCTTGGAAATATAATTGACATTCAGTATTAACATTAATTTTAGAAACACCTAAGTTAATAGCTTTTTTGATCATATCTTCTGGAATACCAGTTCCACCATGTAATACTAATGGTAAAATTCCTGTTTCTTCTTGAATTGCTGCTAAAGCATCGAAATCTAATCCTTTCCAGTTTTCTGGATATTTTCCATGAATATTTCCGATACCAGCTGCTAAGAAATCTACACCTAAATCTGCAATCATTTTACATTCTTTAGGATCTGCAACTTCTCCAGCACCTACAACACCGTCTTCTTCTCCACCGATAGAACCAACTTCAGCTTCTACTGAAACACCTTTACTATGGCATAATTCAACGATTTCTTTAGTTTTTTCAATATTTTCTTCAATTCCATAATGAGAACCATCAAACATGATTGATGAGAATCCTGCTTCTAAAGCAGCTTTTGCTCCATCATATGATCCATGGTCTAAATGTAATGCTACTGGTACAGTGATTCCTAAAGAATCAACCATAGCACTTACCATTGCAGATACAGTTTTGAATCCAGTCATATATTTTGCAGCTCCTTCAGAAACTCCTAAAATAACTGGTGCTTTTAATTCTTCTGCAGTTAATAAAATTGATTTTGTCCATTCTAAGTTGTTGATATTAAATTGTCCAACAGCATAGTGACCTGCTTTTGCTTTTTTCAACATTTCTGTTGCTGATACTAATCCCATAAAAAAATCTCCTTTACTATTTTTCTTTTATAATTTTACTATGTTTTATAG
>CAMFRJ010000139.1 GCA_945981915.1 uncultured Erysipelotrichaceae bacterium | reverse complement strand
CAACCGCGCTTCGCCTTAGTCTCGTGGGCTCGGAGATGTGTATAAGAGACAGATATTGATAGTTATTATGTTGATGATGTCAATGAGCGTGTGATGGTGTTTTTTGATGGAGGAAGATATGTATTATACGATCTTCAAGGTCAAATGATAAGAGATGATTTCCAACAATACCAATATGAGAGAGAAAGTTACTTTCAAAATGGAGATTTCATTAATAAAGACTATCAGACAATTCATCGTGATGATCTAAGAGGTCATAGTCAACAAGTGATGTCTAGTGGCGATGATTGTTATCTATTTGCTTTAGTATATGAAGATGATGTTCCTTACTTATATGTAGAAGATTATGAAGGAGACTTATCATGTCTGACAGTATTGGATAATGAACTGTCTTCTTGTCAAATACATGATGATATAGAATATTTCTTTGTATCAGGGAATCAAACGATTTATTATATTTATGATGAAGATTATCATCGTGTTTATTATATAGGGAACACAGATGGGCAAAGTGCTTTATTACAATAATGGAGAGATATGATCAATATCTCTCTTTTTTTAATTGAAATATTTTGACCAATGACGACATTGGAATTGAAAAAGGATAACATGACTTTTTGTTTATGAAAAGATATTTTTTATAATTCTTAATAAGCAAACAAGGATATCATTTATTGATAAAGTTCAAAGTTTATGGTAAGAATTGATTGAAGAGACAATGTTGATTTTGATATCTTATTCTTTTTATTGGTTGTTGAATGATTTTCTCATTCTCTTTTTATTATTATATGGTAGAATAAGGGTGTTGGAGGGATGAAAAATGTATTGTAGGAATTGTGGAACATGTGTGAAAGATGATATGCTCTTTTGTCCAAATTGTGGCTATCAGCTTAAACAGCCCTCAAAAGTCTGTTATTATTGTCATTCACCATTAAAAGAAGATGAAATGATTTGTCCTATGTGTGGAAAAAGACAAGAGCAACAGGAAAAGCAAGATTCTTATAAAGGATATTGGAAAAAACCTATTTTATGGATCGTTTTATTAGCGTTATTGACATGTTCTGTTTTTATTGAACAATATATTGTTTCACATCCGATTCAAATAAGTCATAGGCAGACAACAGTAACACTTACTGGAAATATGTCTTGTGCAAATGTTTATGCAAATAATCAAAGTGGAGGTTATACTATTAAGGATCAGAATCATCTTTACTGTGTTTATAATGGACAATTGTATAAAGCTCCGCTTGATAAAGTGCAAAACATGGAAAAGATCATCAATAGTTGTCAGGGATATTTATCAATAGAAGACCATTATTTATACTATTGTGATGAATATTATGATTATTATTGTTATGACTTGGAAAGTAAGGAAAAAACAAAAATATTGGAAAATATCTATTATCCAGTGGTTGTTGATCATAAACTGTATTATCAATTAGACAGTGATAACGAAAGTTTACATTGTTTAGATTTACAAACAAAAGAAGATAAAAAATATAATGATAGTACGACCTATCATATAACGATAGATGAAAAACATCAAAAGATCTACTATCTTCGTTATGTCAATGATCGTTATACATTGCGATGTGTTCGCTTTGATGGAACGAATGATCAAAAAATAAAAGATGTTGATAATGGGATGTTCGTATTAGATGATCAATATATCTATGCTTGTCATCAGACACAAATATTGAAAATTGATAAAGAAAGTCATGAAGAAACAGTATTAAAAGAAAATAATGTTTTTTCGGGTATCAATATGTGTCAAGGAAAACTCGTTTTTCATAGTGCTAATGCAGTTTATGTGATGTCAAAAGATGGTAAGAATGAAAAAGAAATATATAATGGAAAAATAGAGAGTATTCAAATTGTTGGAGACAATATCGTTTTAACATCTTATGATGATACTTATCAAACGATCATCAGTCTTTTAGATACAAATGGAAATAGTATAGAATTATTTGATAATACAGAGAGGGTGTGACACAATGTATGTTTATGAAATTTTAGAAGCAACAAAGGGGACTTTGATCTCAGGTGATAAGAATGTCAATATATGTTCATTTACACAAGACAGTCGAAAAGTTGAAGTAGGAAGTCTCTATATTCCTTTAAAAGGAGAGAGATTTGATGGACATCGTTTTATTGAAAGTGCCTTTGAAAATGGGGCACAAGCAATCATTACGCAACAACAAGTTGATTATCCTGATAAGATCGTTATTAAAGTTGAAGATACATACAAAGCTTTAAGGGATATGGCTATTTATTTAAGAGAGCATAGACCGGTCAAGGTTATTGGTATTACAGGAAGTGTTGGAAAAACTAGTACGAGAGATATGGTCTATAGTGTTGTCAAACAAAAATATAAGACATTAAAAACAGAAGGAAACTATAATAATGAAATTGGCTTACCATTAACTATTTTAAGATACGATGATGAAGAAGTCATGGTATTAGAAATGGGAATGAATCATTTGGGTGAAATGTCTCGTTTATCGAAAATTGCTTTGCCTGATATTGCAGCCATTACCAATGTTGGAACTGCGCATATTGGTGAACTTGGAAGTAGAGACAATATCTTAAAGGCAAAATTAGAAATCACAGATGGTATGAAAGATGGTAGCTCTTTGATTATCAATCAGGATAATGATATGTTACAAAAAGTTGATCTTGATCGTTTGACGATTGTTCGAACAGGACAAGATGATAGAAGTGATATTCAAGCAAAAGACATTGTTTTCAATGAAACATCAAGTTCCTTTGTTGTTTGTTATCAAGGAATGCAAAAAACAATTCATGTTCCTGTACAGGGACTTCACAATGTTTCTAATGCTTTGATCGCTATTGCGGTTGGTTTAGAATTATCTATTGATATAGAAGATATTCAAAAGGGGATCTCACAGTTTCAATTGACAAAAAATAGAATGGATATTATTGAAAAAGAAAATGGAATCACAGTTATTGATGGAACGTATAATGCCAGTGTTGATTCAATGAAATCGAGTTTAGATATATTAGCCAATTATCAAAGAAGAAAAGTTGCTATTTTAGCAGATATGCTAGAACTTGGGGATTATAGTGAAAGTCTTCATCGTGAAGTGGGACAATATGCTGTTGATAAAAATATTGATGTTCTGGTATGTGTTGGAAAAGAATCTCATTATTTATATGAACAGGCTCTTTGTGGTATTAAACAGTGTTATTATTTTGAAAATAATGAATTATTAAGTCATGCTTTGCATGATATTTTGCAAGATCATGATGTTGTTTTAGTTAAAGGAAGTCATTCTATGAATTTAAAAGAGATTGTTGAAAAGATTTAGGAGAAAAAATGAAAAAGAAGAAATTACGTTTAAAAAAAAGAGTTAAGATTGTTTTAACAGTATTACTTCTTCTTTTATCTGTGTCTTTTTATCAATTGATTAAAAATGCATTGGAAGAAAAAGAAAATCCACTTGTTAGTGACGAAGTGTTGAAATATGAAAATATAATGCTAAAATATGCTCGTGAAAATCAAATAGAAGAGTATTTGGCTTTATTACAAGCAATGATGATGCAAGAATCAGGTGGTAAAGGAAATGATCCTATGCAATCTTCTGAGTGTGAATTTAATACACAATTTGAAAAAGTACCAAACGCTATCAACGAACCTGAATATTCGATAGAGGTAGGAATTAAATATTTTGCAAAATGTCTTGCAAAAGCGGATGTGAAGGATAAAAATGATAAAAATCATTTATATTTGGCTTTGCAGGCATATAATTATGGTATAGGATATATTGATTATGTGAATCAAAATGATAAACAATATACGTATCAAAATGCGATAGACTTTTCACAAAAATGTAAAGAAGAGTATCATATTAAAGTCTATGGTGATACCAAATATGTTTATCATGTTTTAAGATATTATACAGATACTTCTCTAGTTGATGATTGGCTAGAAAAGTATTGTTAAAAGGAGCAAAAAAGATATGAAACAGAAATTAATGGTAATATGTGGTGGACAATCAAGTGAACATATTGTTTCACGTATGTCTTGTACATCTGTTATGAAGAATTTGAATCATGAAAACTATGAAGTAACATTGGTAGGTATTGATAAACAGGGAATTTGGTATGTTCTTCGTCAAGATCAAGACAATCTTGCAAGTGATCAATGGCTTGAAGGTGCTGTAGAAATACAGAGTGTTTTTGATTTATTAAGACAGCAGGATGTTGTTTTACCTGTTTTGCATGGAGCTTATGGAGAAGATGGAACGATCCAGGGATTATTTGAGCTTGCTGGTGTACCTTATGTAGGGTGTCGCGTTTTAGGTTCAAGCGTATCAATGGACAAAATCTACACAAAGAAAATCTTACAAACGGCAGGAATTCCCCAAGTCAGATCGTTGTATGTTAAAAAGAGATATGATGATCAGCTTGTTGTCGTTGATGATCAATTCAATGAATCAATAGAGATTGAAAAAATTGTTGGAGAAAAATTAGGATATCCATGTTTTATCAAAGCAAGTCGTTCTGGTTCTAGTGTAGGATGTTATCGCTGTAATACACAAGCAGAATTAATGGAAAAATTGGTACAGGCAAGTGCTTATGATAGACATATTGTGGTGGAAGAATGTATCGATTGTGTAGAACTTGAATGTGCAGTTTTAGGTAATGATGATGTGATTGTCAGTCGTGTAGGGCAGATCATGCCGCATGGTGAGTTCT
>CAMFRJ010000138.1 GCA_945981915.1 uncultured Erysipelotrichaceae bacterium | reverse complement strand
TAATTTCCTTTGTAGCCAACGACAATTTTTACTCTTAATTTAGCTGCCTGATTACCTGCGACATCTTCAACAATAATATTTTCTATATAAGAACCTTTTTCATGAAATACTAAAGATGTCTTCTTTTCTTCACCATCTAAAAAATAAGCAATAATATCAGAGTTATCACTCACTTCTGCTATCAAATCTAATGCCTTTATTTTTTCTCCTGGATAAATATTAAAAACAACTTGTTTTAATTGAACTACAGGTTTGGTTGTATCTTGTATTTTAATATAGAAAGGCAAAACAACATCAGCATACGTAGCAGTTGCAGGATATAATCCTATTTCATTTTTGACCTCTCCTAAATTTAATACGACATCTTTCAAAATAGAATCGTTAGCATTAACATAATACCCAGGATCAATAGAAATCTCTTCTCCATATTCATAAACAAATGTTTTTCTTTTTAATGTGACTGGTTTGATATTGAGAGCTACTACGATAGAGATAGAACACACAAAAACAAAGAATGTTAAAACAACAATAACAATTTTTTGTTTCATATGATCACCCCTTTACTAGTATAACATGTTATTATGACATTTTCGTGAAAAGTACCATACATTTCACAACAATATTATTCCTTAACATTAAAAAAAGCAACAAAAAAGAATGTTTACTGTCAAAAACATTCTTTTTCAATCAATTTATAATCTTTTTAATACTTTTTCTTTTCCTAACAGCATAATAGAAGCCGCTAAATCAGGACCATGCATGATACCTGTTGTTGCAATACGAATTGGCATATATAACATTTTTCCTCTTGCTTTGGCTTCTTTTTGTGTTGCTTTGATACAAGCAAAAATATTGTCTTGACTAAATTCAGTTTCTGGAACTTCAGATAATTTCGCTTTGAAGACTTCCAATGTATGAGGAATGGCTTCATCTTTCATGAAATCAAGAGCTTCTTGATCTAAATGAATATCATCTTCAAAGAATAATTTAACCTGCTCAACAATTTCTTCTCCATAAGAAATATGATCTTTATGCACTTCTACTAACTGTTCAACCCATTGATCTGTCTTATTAGATAAATCATAAGCCTCTTCTAAGAATGGTCGACATAAATCAACTAGCTGTTTTGTTGATAACTGCTTCATATATTGGCTATTGATCCATTTAAGCTTATTCATATCAAAAATAGCACCAGATTTAGAAATACGTTTCACATCAAATTCTTTGACTAATTCTTCTAATGTAAAGATTTCTTTTTCTCCTTCAGGAGACCATCCTAATAAAGCAATGTAATTTAAGATAGCTTCATTTAAAAATCCTTTTTTTATAAGATCTTGATAAGAAGCATCACCATTACGTTTCGATAATTTATGTTTTTCATCTTTCATTACAGGTGGGCAATGAATATAAGTTGGCACATCCCATCCAAATGCTTGATAGATTAAATTATATTTTGGTGTTGAAGACAAATATTCATTACCTCTTACAACATGTGTAATATTCATTAGATGATCATCCACGATATTAGCAAAATTATATGTTGGATAGCCATCGCTCTTTAACAAGACACCTTCTGAAAGACCTGCATTTTCCACTTCAATATGACCATATACTTCATCTTCAAAAGAAGTGATTCCCGTATTTGGAATTGTTTGTCTAACAACATAGGTTTCTCCATTTGCAATTCTTTGTCTTGCTTCTTCAAGAGATAAATTCTTACATGGATCAATATATCCTAATTCTTCGTTTTCTGATTCTTCTCTTGCTTTATTGATTGTTTCTTCATCACAGAAACAATAATGTGCTCCCCCTAATTCAACCAATCGATCAGCATACTCTTTATAGATTGCTAATCTTTGTGATTGAATATATGGTCCCACTTCCCCTGGTTTATCAGGACCTTCATCATAAGATAATCCTGTTTGATTCATCACATTATAGATCATGTCTGTTGCACCGGCAACTTCTCTTTCTTGATCAGTATCTTCAATTCTTAGAATAAAATCTCCACCATCATGTTTTGCAATCAAATATTCATATAGCGCTGTTCTCAAGTTTCCAATATGCATATATCCAGTTGGACTAGGTGCAAATCTTGTTCTCACTTTTGCCATTTTTATTCCCCCTTTTTTCTTAATAACACAACCGCTTGCGCAAGCATTCCTTCGCCTCTACCAACGAATCCCATTTTTTCTCCTCTGGTTGCTTTAATATTAATTTGACTCACATCACAATGTAATGTCTTCGCCACATTTTCTTTCATCTTTTGAATATACGGAGCCATCTTAGGTTGCTCACATAAAATAATACTGTCTAGATTATTGATCTCATATCTCTGCTCATCCATTAAATGAAAACAATGTTCCAATAGGATCATGGATGATATTCCCTTGTATTTTGGATCATTGTCAGGAAAGTGTTTTCCAATATCTCCTAATCCTAAAGCTCCAATAATACTTTCTATGATAGCATGAAGCAAAACATCAGCATCACTATGGCCTAATAATCCTTTATCATAGTCTATTTTTACGCCACCAATGATCAAATCTCTGCCTTCGACTAATTGATGAATATCAATTGATTGACCAATTCTCAACATATTATCACCTTCCTGCTTCATTCTAGCATAATTTATTCAAATATTGAAGTGTTGGTTGTTTTATAATCAATGAATTTATGGTAAACTATAGCATATAAAAAAAGATGGGAGGAACATCCTATGGATAAAGAAACAACAAGTAAAAATTTTATTGAAAAAATTATAGACAATGATTTACAACGTGTTGATCATTTAAAAATTGTGACACGTTTCCCACCAGAACCAAATGGTTATTTACATATTGGTCATGCAAAATCAATTTTATTAAATTATGGCTTAGCTCAAAAATACAACGGAACTTTTCATCTCCGTTTTGATGATACAAATCCAACAAAAGAAAAGACTGAATTCGTAGAAAGTATTGTTTCTGATGTAGAATGGTTAGGTGCCAAATATGAAGGAGATGTGAAATTTGCGTCTAACTATTTCCAGGAAATGTATGAAAACGCTGTTAAATTGATTAAGAAAGGCAAAGCTTATGTTGATGATTTAACTGCTGAACAGATCAAAGAATATCGTGGTACTTTAACAGAGCCAGGTAAAGAATCTCCTTATCGAAACAGATCAGTTGAAGAAAACTTAGATTTGTTTGAAAAAATGAAAAATGGTGAATTTGAAGATGGTGCGAAAGTTTTACGTGCCAAAATCGATATGGCTTCTTCTAACATCAATATGAGAGATCCTATTATTTATCGTGTTGCCAGAATGACACATCATAATACCGGAGATCAATGGTGCATCTATCCAATGTATGATTTTGCTCATCCAATTGAAGATGCGATTGAAGGTATTACTCATTCAATCTGTACTCTTGAATTTGAAGATCACCGTCCATTATATGACTGGGTTGTTATTGAATGTGGTTATAAAGATTCACCTGAAGGATTCCCTAAACAGATTGAATTTGCAAAACTATATTTGACAAACGTGATTACTGGAAAGCGTTATATCAAACGTTTAGTTGATCAAGGGATTGTTGATGGTTGGGATGATCCGAGATTGGTCACTATTGCTGCGCTTAGAAGAAGAGGTTTTACACCTGAATCTATTAAATCATTCATGGAATTAGTAGGTGTGACAAAGAGTAATTCTTCTAATGATTATGCAATGCTTGAATATTGTATTAGAAATGATTTAAAACCTAAAGCACCTAGAGTTATGGCTGTTTTAGATCCAATCAAATTGGTTATTGATAATTATCCTGAAGGACAAGTAGAATATTTGGATGCTATGGTGAATATGGAAAATCCTGATTTAGGAATGCAACAAGTTCCTTTTGAAAGAGAATTATGGATTGAAAGAGAAGATTTCATGGAAGAACCACCTAAAAAATACTTTAGATTATTCCCTGGAAATGAAGTCCGTTTGATGAATGCCTACTTTGTCAAATGTGTTGATTATGAAAAAGATGAAAATGGCAATGTCACTGTTGTTCATTGTACTTATGATCCAGTTACTAAAAATGGAACTGGTTTTACAGGCAGAAAGGTTAAAGGAACAATTCATTGGGTTCCTGTTAATCATTGTCAAAAAGTTACTGCCAGACTATATGAAAATCTTGTTGATGAAGAAAAAGGCGTATATAACGATGATGGCTCATTAAATTTAAATCCAAATTCATTAACAGTAATTGATAACTGTTATGTAGAACCATCAATTGAAAAATATCAACCAGGAGATTCATTCCAATTTGTCAGAAATGGATATTTTTGTATAGATACTAAAGATTCTACAGATGGAAAGCTAGTATTTAATAGAATTGTTTCTTTAAAAAGTTCATTTAAATTACCTAAAAAATAGATTGTCAAAAATGACAATCTATTTTTTAACAAAAATTATGATAAACTCTCAATCTTTTATTTAATCCTTGATATCATTTTGATTGTTATTCAAATTTATTTATACAAAAAAATAGCATTTCTGCTATTTTTTGTATTTTCTTTGATGAGCTGCTGTAATTAATCCTTGAAATAAAGGTTGTGAACGGTTTGGTCTTGATGTAAATTCTGGATGGAATTGACATCCTACATAGAAAGGATGATCTTTTAATTCAACAATTTCTACCAGATTTCTTTCTGGATTATAACCAGCTACCGTTAAACCATTTTCTACTAAAATATCTTTATATTTATTATTAAATTC
>CAMFRJ010000137.1 GCA_945981915.1 uncultured Erysipelotrichaceae bacterium | reverse complement strand
TTCGCCTTAGTCTCGTGGGCTCGGAGATGTGTATAAGAGACAGTTCTTATTATATATTAAAAAAATTGACAATGTTTAAACAAACTTTGTCAATTTTTTTAAACATATTTTTATGATCTAGCTAAACTAATTTCATTAATCATTTCTTGATAAACATGATGATTTCTATCTTCAAATTCAATTAATCCTTGTTGCGTTACTTTGATAAACCTAACAAAACCATAATTTTTATAATGAACCCATTTATTTTTTAAGTAAGCATGCAGATTTGTATATTTTAAAATATCATCAAATTGATGATTTTGATATAATTCAATATTTTGATTGAAATAGTGAATAAGTTGTAACAACAGTTGTGAAATATCATAACGTTTTTGTGTTATATCTTTCATACAAAGATAAGGATAAGCATGATTGACATTTAATCCGATCCCAACAATGATTCCTTTTAAATCAGGGTCTAAAATAGTCTCTACAAGAATACCGCATATTTTCAAATCATATACATAAATATCATTAGGCCATTTGATAGTTGACTGAATCCCTTCAGCTTTTAAAAATTCAACAACACTTTTGGCAGCAATAAGTGTATATTTCCAGCAATCTTGAATATCATGAATATCTTTATACAAAAAGCTAACTGTCATATTTTGATAGTCCTGACTTTGCCAGATATGACCTCTTCTTCCCTTTCCAGCAGTTTGTCTTTGTGCTATCACACAAGCATGAACAGGCAATCTTTGATATTCTCTTTTTAAGTATTCATTTGTTGAATCAACTTCTTTTAAAGTTATAATTTTCATTCATATCTCCCTATAGAAAATAAAGCTACTCAGGTAGCTTTATTTTTTGACTGAAAAGAATAGATAATATTATTTTTATTCCATCAACAGGTAAAAATGGAATGACACACATAGTTAAAGATGTCATGAGATCAAATTTCATCACATACATAAACCATGCTGTCCCAATTGTATAACAAATAATTGTTCCTAAAAGACAGGCGATAAACTTTTGTACATATGATTTTTCATACCCTATTAGTGAAATAACATAAGCCATGATTGGAAAGGAAAAAATATATCCTCCATTATAATTGACTAATGCACCAATACCACCACTAAATCCCGAAAAAACAGGTAAACCAATAGCTCCCATAAAAATGTAAGCAAAAGTGACATAAAAAGCATAGCGTGGTTTCACAATTAAAGAAATCATATAGATCCCTAATGTTTGTAACGTAATAGGTACATATCCAATATCAATTTTTATTTGTGCTAAAATGATGAGAACACATAAAAGCATTGATAAAGTACATAATGTTTTTACCCTTCTATTCATTGTCTCCAACCGCAAATGTCAATTCAGCTTTGACAACAACCTTTCCATTTACTTTCGCAATTGCTTCACCAATACCATGCTTCTCTGCTTTTAATCCAGGATAAGCCCCTGGTGTATCAATAAAAGTCATGACAGGTCTATTAAATTTTTCAGCTTGCTTCATTAATCGTAATGCCTTACGATACCCTTCAGGTGAAGGCATTCCAAAATTACAATCTAAATTATCTTCCAGATTATCACCCTTAACATGACCTATAAAAGTCACAGGTATGTCTTTCATCATCGCTAGACCACCACAGATAGAATGATCATCTTTATAAAGACGATCACCATGAAGTTCAAGATAATCATCAAACAAAAAATCTAAATAATCATGAATATGAGCACGCGTTTGTTTTCTAGCAAGATAAACACGATCATAAGCTGTCATATTGTCATAAGCGTCTTTTTTTAATTGTTTCAAATGATTTTGAAGATCTTTGATTTGGTAAGAATGATCCATATCATCACGTTTTAACACTTCTAATTCATGTTCCAACTCTAATATTTTTAATTCTTTATCTGCTAATGACATCTTATCCCTCCAAACCATGCATTTTCAATATTCTCGCAATTGTGTTTTTCATATCTTTTCTTTCTACAATCAAATCCACAAACCCTTGTTTTTCCATAAATTCAGCAGTTTGAAAATCATCAGGTAATTGTTCCTTAATTGTACTTTCAATAACACGTCTTCCAGCAAAACCAATTAATGCTTTTGGCTCTGCAATAATGATATCTCCCAGACTGGCAAATGACGCTGTCACTCCTCCAGTTGTAGGATGCGTGATATATGATATATACAACAACCCAGCTTCATGATGTTTTGCAAGTGCAGCAGATGTTTTTGCCATTTGCATTAATGAAATAATTCCTTCTTGCATTCTAGCTCCACCTGAACAAGTAAAGATAATCAATGGTCTATGATGACTTGTTGCATATTCAATCGCTCTTGTGATCTTTTCACCAACAACACTTCCCATGCTTCCCATTAAAAAACGTGTATCCATCGCGACCACAACTGTTTTAACTTGATTGATTTTCCCATCACCGACAACAACTGCTTCTTCTAAATCGGTTTTTTTCTGTAACTTTTCTAGTTTTTCCTGATATCCTGGAAAATGTAAAGGATCA
Organism: uncultured Erysipelotrichaceae bacterium; assembly: GCA_945981915.1. Taxonomy (GTDB): domain Bacteria; phylum Bacillota_I; class Bacilli_A; order Erysipelotrichales; family Coprobacillaceae; genus Faecalibacillus. The sequence continues at coordinate 2,244 of CAMFRJ010000137.1, read as the reverse complement.
GCTAACTTCATACCTTTAAATAATTCTTTATATTTTCCTTGATCAAAAACCATATTTAATCTTGTATATGCTCCAATTTTGAAATGATATCCACAACGTGGGCAGACATACTGGTTTTCTCTCAATGTTTTTGTTAAAAACATCTCCTGACAATCAACACAACTTGTATATAAACCATCAGGAGCTTCTTTATTTTCTAATTTTTTCTTTTTTCCAATTAATTGTTGAAAAGAACGAATTTTTTCTTTTCTTTCTTTGAATAAATTTTCTATCATCAATTATTCACCAACTCATCTAAATGATTTTCAATAAAGCTTGTATCAAAATCTCCTTTCACATATTCACTATGATGTAAAATGAGATACTGTAATTCTTGATTTGTATCAATCCCATGAATAACCAATTCCGATAAAACCCTTCTCATTTTTCTGATTGCTTCTAAACGATTACTTCCATGAACGATCACTTTTGCAATCATTGAATCATAATAAGAATTCACAACATAGTTTTGATATATAGCACTATCAATACGCACCCCAAAACCACCAGGCAAATGTAAACTTTGAATAGTTCCAGGACTTGGTCTAAAATTTAAATTAGGATTTTCTGCATTGATACGACATTCAATCGCATGACCTTGTATGTGGATATCATCTTGACAAAGATGTAATTTTTGATGAGCAGCTATCTTTAACTGTTCTTTGATCAAATCAATACCTGTAACCATTTCTGTAATCGGATGTTCTACTTGAATACGTGTATTCATCTCAATGAAATAATAATTTCCATCCTTATCAAGAACATATTCGATAGTTCCAGCATTTGTATAACCAGCTGCTTTGGCTGCTTTAACAGCATCATCACCCATACGCGCTCTTAAATCTTTGTTTAAAACTTTACTTGGTGCTTCTTCGATCATTTTTTGATTGTTTCTTTGAATAGAACAATCTCTTTCTCCTAAATGAATGACATGGCCATATTCATCTGCAAGAATTTGCAATTCAATGTGTTTAGGATTTAAAATCAATTTTTCCATATACATTTCATCATCCCCAAAACATGCTCTTGCTTCAGCTTGCGCTGTTAAAAAAGCATCTTCCAGTTCACTTTCTTGAAAACATTTTCTCATGCCTTTGCCACCGCCACCAGCAGCAGCTTTAATCAAAACAGGATATCCAATCTGATTAGCAACTTCTTTGGCTATATCAACATTTTGAATACTTCCGTTACTTCCTGGTACAACCGGAACATGATTTTCAATCATCACTTTTCGAGCAGCACTTTTATTTCCTAATAAATCAATCACATCGCCTTTTGGTCCAATAAACACCATGCCACAGTCTTCTACAAGTCTTGCAAATGTTGAATTTTCTGATAGTAAACCAAATCCTGGATGAATAGCTTCACAATTATAAGAGATGGCTGCTTGTAAGATACTTTCCATATTTAAATAACTGTCTTTTGTTTTAGCTGGTCCAATACAAACAGCATAATCTGCAAGCTGTACATGCAAAGAAGAGGCATCTGCTGTAGAATACACAGCAACGGTTTCTATAGACATCTCTTGGCATGCACGAATAATACGTAAGGCAATTTCCCCTCTATTGGCAATTAAAATTCTTTTAAACATTACGCAATCGTCATTAAAACAGTTCCAAATTCAACTGTTTCTTCATTCTTCACACAAATTGATGTAACCGTTCCATCAACTGGTGATTTAATTTCATTCATGACTTTCATCGCTTCAACAATGCATAATACTTGCCCTTGAGTCACTTGACTTCCAACTTGTACAAAAGGTTCACTTGTAGGTGAACTTGCCAAATAAAATGTTCCAACAAGAGGTGAAGATACTTGTGTCCCTTTAGGTTCTTGTATTTCTTTTGTTTCTTTAACTTTTTGTTCAATAGGTTGTTGAACAATATCTCTGTCTGGAATACTTTCAACATACGCAACTTGATTTGTTGCTTCTTTTTCTAATTCTAATTTTAAATCATCTATTTCTACTTTCATTTTGAAGACCTTTGAATCTTCAAATTCAGTTATTAATTGTTTAATTAAATCGATTTTCATATCGTTCTCCTTATACTTATACTTTGAACCCCAAATTTATTTTGAAGTTCAAAGTACATAACTAAAAATTATTTATTTTCAATATAATCTACGATATCTTTAACTGTTTTCATGTTTTGTGCAGTTTCATCAGGAATTTCAATATCAAATTCTTCTTCAATAGCCATAATT
>CAMFRJ010000136.1 GCA_945981915.1 uncultured Erysipelotrichaceae bacterium | reverse complement strand
ATTCGCCTTAGTCTCGTGGGCTCGGAGATGTGTATAAGAGACAGCTATAATAAAGTTAAATTAAGAAAAGGAGAATGATAGAATGAATAAACAATGGTGGATGGACGAAATTGTCTATCAAATTTATCCAAAAAGCTTTCATGATAGTAATCATGATGGTATTGGAGATATTCCAGGGATTATCGAAAAACTTGATTATCTCAAAGATTTAGGTGTCACAATGTTATGGATTTGTCCTGTTTATAATTCGCCAATGGATGATAATGGTTATGATATTTCTGATTATGAAGATATTTATCCTGCTTTTGGTACTATGGATGATATGAATAAACTTTTTGAAAAAGCTCAGGAAAAAGGCATCAAGATCATCATGGATTTGGTCATCAATCATACTTCCGATGAACATCCTTGGTTTCAAGAAGCATTAGCCAATCCAGATAGTCCATATCGTCAATACTATATTTTTAAAGAAGGAAAAAATGGAAATCCGCCAACAAATTGGCGTTCAGTATTTGGAGGATCAGTATGGCAAAAAGTTCCTAATGAAGATAATATGTACTATTTCCATGCTTTTTCTAAAAAACAACCTGATTTAAATTGGGAAAACCCACAAATGAGACATGATATATATGAAATGATCAATCGCTGGTTTGATAAAGGGATTTCTGGTTTTAGAGTTGATGCCATTAATTTCATTAAAAAAGATCAACGATTTGAAGATGGTATACCTGATGGTGCAGATGGTCTTGTTTCATGTTTTGATTATTGTAGAAATATTCAAGGAATTGATAAGTTCTATGATGAATTAAAAAAGGAAACATTTGCTAAACATGATTGTATGACTGTTTCTGAAGCGGTTGGCGTTGGTTATGATAGAATTGATGAATGTATTGGAGATAAAGGATGCTTTACAATGATGTTTGATTTCAATTATACAAACATTGATGTCATCAATGAAGATTATTTTAGACCAACAAATTGGACTATTAAAGAGTATCGCGATGCGATTTATTTATCACAGGAAGAAATACAAAAAATTGGCTGGTCAGCTCCTTTTTTAGAAAATCATGATCAACCAAGAAGTATCAATAAACTCATTAAAGATCCTCAATATTATCAATTAGGCGCTAAGACTCTAGCAACAATGTTTTTAATGTTAAGAGGAACACCTTTTATCTATCAAGGTCAAGAACTAGGTATGCTGAATTTTCATAGACAAAGTGTTGAAGAATTTGATGATCTCAATGCTCATAGTCAATATCATAGAGCTATTGAAGAAGGTTTTGATGAAAAACAAGCTTTGGCTTTCTTAAACCAAAGATCCAGAGATAATGCGAGAACACCAATGCCATGGAACAAGGAACAATATGGTGGTTTTTCTACACACCAACCATGGATTGAAATGACAGATGGTTATGAAACCTTCAATGCACAAGATCAAATCACTGATCCTGATTCTATTTTAGAATACTATAAACGATTAATTAATATCAGAAAAAATCAATATCATGATATTTTAACTTATGGAGAATTTATTTCTTTACCACTTAATGATCATATTGTTAGTTATATAAGAGCATATGAAAATAAAAAAATTGCTATTCTATGTAATCTATCATCATCAAATCAAACATATGAATTAGACAATATCGACCATGTCATTTGTAATAATATTCATGATTATACTCCCGGTTTATTAAAACCTTATCAGGCATTGATCCTATATCTAAAAAAATAGAGGTAGATTATTAATCTACCTCGTTTTTTATCCTAATAACATTCTATCATTAACAAATTCACTACCGCTTGCTTCTTCAAATTTTTTCAATAAATCAGAAACTTTTAATTTCTTTTTATCTTCACCCTTAACATCATAAATAATCTTTCCATCATACATCATGATCAAACGATTACCAACATCAATAGCATCTTGCATGTTGTGAGTGACCATCATGGCTGTAAGATTTTGTTTTGCAACAATTTCACATGTAAGTTTCAAAACCTTTGCAGATGTCGCAGGATCCAAAGCTGCTGTATGTTCATCCAATAAAAGAATTTTTGGTCTTTTTAAAGTTGCCATCAGCAATGTTAACGCTTGTCTTTGTCCACCTGACAACAAACCAACTTTTGTTGTTAAACGATCTTCTAGACCTAATCCTAAAGTTTTAACAAGCTCATGATATTCAGCTTTTTCTTTTTTTGTAATACCCCATGCTAAACCTCTTTTTTGTCCACGACGTTTAGCTAAAGCTAAGTTTTCATCAATTTGCATATCTGCTGCAGTACCTAACATAGGATCTTGGAATAAACGACCAATTTTCTTAGCACGCTGATGTTCATCTTGTAATGAAATATCTTCTCCATCTAAAGTGATGATCCCACTATCTAATGGAAATAAACCAGAAATCATATTTAATAACGTTGACTTCCCAGCTCCATTACCTCCAATTATTGTCACAAAATCACCATCTTCTAAAGTTAGATCAATCTCATGCAATACTTTCTTTTCATTAACAGTTCCAACGTTAAATGTCTTACTCACTTTTTCTAATTTAAGCATCATCCTTCACCTTCCCTGTTAATTTTTTATACATAGAAATTTGTCTACGATTTCCAATTAAAATTGGTACAGATAATGCGACTGCAACGATTACAGCTGTTAATAATTTTAAATCATCTGTATTTAAACCTAACTGTAAAACAATAGCAACAACAATTCTATAAATAATAGAACCAATCACAACTGAAGCTAAACGCATCGCAAAACCAGTTTTTTTACCAGAAATCAAAACTTCTCCAATAACAATAGAAGCTAAAGCAATAACAATGGCACCAGTTCCAGCACGCACGTCAATAGCTTGACCATATAATGCATACAATGCACCAGATAAACCAACCAAACCATTTGAGATCATCAACCCTAACAATTTCATATTATCAGTAGAAATACCTAATGATCTGGCCATTTGTTCATTATTTCCAGTTGCTCTAATAGCTGATCCCATTTCAGTTCCAAAGAACCAATATAATATTGCGATAAAAATAATAGTAAATATTAAAGAAATCACCAAAGCAACATAATATCTATTGACATTGAGCTGTAAAGAGATATCTTGAAATAATGTATTACAACCAACAAGTGGTAAATTAGCTCTACCACCCATGATTCTTAGGTTAATAGAATATAATCCAATTTGTGTCAAAATACCTGCTAAGATAGCTGGAATCTTACATTTTGTATGTAATATCCCTGTAATAGCCCCTGCAACAAAACCTGCCACTATTGCCATAAAAATAGCCAAAAGTGGATGGATGTCATTTAATAGACATATTGCACAAACTGCTCCACCTGTTGTAAAACTTCCATCTACAGTCAAATCAGCAATATCTAACAATCTAAATGTAATATAGACACCTAGTGCCAGAAATCCCCAGATGAGACCTTGATCAATAGCACCTAAATAAGTAAAAAATAAACCCATTCAATCATCCTCTATTCGATAAATGTTGCATCTTTATAATCATCTTTATTAATTTCAATACCACATTTCTTTGCGACTTTTAAATTGATAACCATTTGGCAATCTTTAGCAGCTAAATATTCAATTGGTGTTTCTGCTGCAGTTTTTTCACCTTTTAAAATAGCTAATGCTTGTTGACCAGCTAATTTTCCTAAGTTATAGTAATCAATACCGTTTGTTGCAAATCCACCTTCTTGACACATTCCTTCTTCGCCACAGATAACTGGAATCTTAGCATCAGAAGCTACAGCTTCAACTGAAGACATATAAGTTGCTAAAACATTATCAGTTGGAATATAGATAACATCAACATCATCATTGCTTGTCAATTGAGTCACAACTGATTGAATATCATTTGAATCAGAAACTGTACGTGTCACATATTCTAATCCTAATTTCTTAGCAGCTTTTTCAGCAATTGCTCCTTGAATCTTAGAGTTATCTTCACTTGAGCAATACATAATACCAACCTTCTTAGCGTTTGGTAATAATTCTTTTAATAAATCAAATTGTTGTGCGATTGGTGTTAAATCACTTGCACCAGTCACATTACCACCAGGTTTTTCATTTGATTTGACTAATTTTGTGCTTTCATAATCAGTAACAGCACAACCAACAATTGGTAAATCAGAAGTTGCACTTGCTGCAGCTTGTAATGCAGGAGTTGCAATTGCATAGATCAAGTCATTGTCACCATTAACTAACTTATCAGCAACTGTTGTACAGTTAGATTGATCACCAGCAACTTGATAATCAATATTTTCTTCTTTGACACCTGCATCAACCAAAACATCTTTAAATCCTTCATATGATTTATCCAAAGCGATATGCTTCATTAATTGGATGACCCCAATTTTCTTTGAAGATAAATCATCTGATGAAGATGAGGAACCTGTTCCACATCCTGTCATAGCTAATACCATTGATAAAGCTACGAAACCTCTTAATAATTTTTTCATAATATCCTCCCCTTATAAAAACAAAAAAAACTTACTAATGAGGACGCCCTATACGTGTTACCACCTCAATTCGTTGAATAATCACTTATCCAACCTTAGTAAGTCATAAATACTTTTTAGATAACGGCTAATACCGGAAAATGTTTTGCATTTTCAACTCCATGGTGAATTCCAAATTCTTCAACGTATTACTTGCACCAACCGTAATATCTCTGCTGTCTCAAGAATAAGTACTATGTCATTTCTTTGTTTTTATTTTTTATTGATAATTAAATCATAAAT
>CAMFRJ010000135.1 GCA_945981915.1 uncultured Erysipelotrichaceae bacterium | reverse complement strand
ATATCCACTTGTTCAATGATGTTTTGTGTCACTTGCCTTGTTACTAAGAAGTTACAAAAAGGACATTCATTTTTTATTTTTTGTAGATCTTGTTTATTTAAAGGAGCGCATATTAATGTTTGCATTTTTATCACCTCAGTTTTATTTTATCATAATGTTTTTCATTTTGATATAAAGATGAGTTTAAGGTACAATGAGAATAGGAGATGATCTTATGAGAATGGTTGATTTAATCGAATTAAAAAAGAATAATAAAGAATTGGATGAAAAACAAATTCATTTTATCATTGATGGTTATGTTCATGAAAGAATTCCAGATTATCAGATATCGGCTTTATTAATGGCAATTTGTTTTAATGGTTTAACATCAAAAGAAACTGCCTTATTGACAAAAGAAATGGAAGAAAGTGGTGACATCATTGATTTATCACCAATATCGGGGATCAAAGTTGATAAACATTCTACTGGTGGTGTCGGTGATAAAACATCACTTGTGTTAGGACCTATTGTTGCAGCGTGTGGAGCTAAGGTCGCTAAAATGTCAGGAAGAGGTCTTGGTCATACGGGTGGAACCCTTGATAAACTAGAATCTATTCCAGGACTTTCTATCAATAAAACGAAAACAGAATTTATCCAACAAGTAAACGATGTTGGTCTTGCAATCATTGGTCAAAGTGCTTCTTTAGTACCAGCTGATAAAAAATTATATGCTTTACGTGATGTGACTGCAACTGTCTCATGTATACCATTGATCGCTTCATCAATTATGTCTAAGAAGTTAGCTAGCGGAGCAGATACGATTTTATTGGATGTCAAATATGGAAAAGGTGCTTTTATGCAAACTAAGGAAGATGCAATCAAACTGGCACAAACAATGATTGATATTGGAAAACAATGTCATAAAGATACCAGAGCGACCATTTCTAATATGAATCAGCCATTAGGCAAGGCCATTGGCAATACCTTAGAGGTTATTGAAGCTATTGAAACATTACAAGGACATGGTCCTGATGATTTGGAACAATTATGTTTACAAGCAGGAAGTACGATGTTAGTACAGGCTCATTTATATGAACATGAAAAAGAAGCGTATGATGCTTTAAAAGAGGTTATCAAGAATGGAAAAGGTTTGATAAAATTCAAAGAAATGGTCAAAGCACAAGGTGGAGATGTTTCTTATATAGAAAATCCTGACAAATTTGAAAGAGCTCGTGTTATCATAGAGTTACCTTCATTGAAGACAGGTTATGTCAAATCTTTAGAAGCAAGAACTCTTGGAATCGTCACAATGAAGCTCGGCGGTGGCAGAATGACAAAAGATGAAGATATTGATCATCGTGTTGGCCTCATTCTCCATAAAAAAATAGGAGATTATGTTATAGAAGGCGAATCATTATTACAGGTTCATGCTAGCAAGAGCGTTAGTCAAGAGTTGATTGATGAATTGTATCAGTCTTATGAGATTGTTGAAGAATTGATTGAAAAACCTGTTTTAATAGAAGAAATTTTAAAATAGAGGGTTGTCAGGATGAAATATGTATTTTTTGATATTGATGGTACACTTAGGGGGAAAAGTAGGATTATCACAGAAAAAACAAAAGACGCTATTTGCCAGTTAAGAGAAAACGGAAATAAAGCGTTTTTATGTACAGGAAGAGCTCCTGTTTCTATTACTGATGATATTTTAGAAATTGGTTTTGATGGTGTCATTTCTTCTGCAGGGAGTTTTATTCAAATTAATAATCAATATATTTATGAAAATTGTTTAGATCCTCATCTATTAGAAAAAGCTATTTTATTATTTGTTAATGCAAAAGTAGGATTTACTTTAGAAACTAAGGATTATTTATATCAATCTGTAGAAGCTAAGGAATTTCTTGCAAGAAGAAGAAAAAAAGATGAAGCAACTAATCCGGAGTTAGCAAGATTTTATGAACAAAGGGATAATAACCCTCGTTTAAGACCAATTAGTGAATTTGATGTAAAAAAAGATAAAGTAACAAAGATTGTATTTATCTCTTATGATAAGTATGCTTTATTGGATTTAGTACCACACTTAAGTCAAGATTTTAATGTTGTTTTATTTTCAAAGATGGAAGATGATTTTATTAATGGAGAAATTATCGATAAAGAATGTACCAAAGCAGACGCTATTGATAAGGTGATTGCTTATTACCAAGGAGATATCAAAGATACTATTGCATATGGTGATAGTATGAATGATTATCAGATGTTAGAAAGGGCACATCAAGGGATTGTTTATGAAGAAGCTAGTGAGAAATTATTAAAGATTGCTTATGATACTTTTATAGATCCTGATCAAGATGGTATTGCCAAAAGCTTACATAAGTTAGGTTTAGTATAATTGTTTGTCAATTATGGAGATATTATTTTACAAATGTTGAGAAAAATGTGTCTAAAACAGTAATTTATTTTCTTATTTCTTCATTGTTTTGATATAATGGAAATAGTAGAAAGGGGAGTTTATATGGGTAATGTACTCTTAGCGAGAATATTAGAATATCTCAATGGAACACTTTTTTTAAATGACTATTATCGTTTTTGTGTTTTTTTCATAGAAAACTATTTTGAATTTTATAAGTTTTCATTAGATGAAGTGAGTCAACAATCACATATTATGAAAGAATCAATATTAAGTTTTTTAAAATATTTAGGTTTTGATAATTATGAAGAATTTCAAACAAAACTATATCAAGATGTTATCTTAAGAGCTGATCAGATTCGTTCACGTATGTTAGGTTTAAAAATTGATGATCTTTTTCAACAGGTTCACATGTGCGATAATAAAGATGAATTTATGCATAATTTAGATAAAATATGTCATGATATTTCAAATAGTCATAGAGTTATTTTGATTGGAGCACTTTATCCCATGTCTATAGCTGTGGAATTTCAAACAGATTTGATTACGTTTGGGAAACCAGTTTTACAATATCATTCATATGATCATGAATTAGTTTTAGATGAAAATGATTATGTGATTTTTATTTCAGCAACCGGTAGAGCAGTCGAAGGCTATATGAAAGATAAAAATCATTTAGATTTCTCACGTCCTCATTCTTTATTAATTACACAAAATATAAAATACAAAGAGAATATGGTGACAAATGATATTTTAATTACACCAAGTTCAAGGCACGATAGTATTGATTTTAATTACCGTTTAATGACTATTTTTGATATTTTGCGTGTGACTTACTATAAAAAATATCATTTTATTTAAGGAGTGCATTTATGAATATCTTATTAGCGAGAATATTAAAATATTTAAATGGGACATTATTTTTAGATGATTATTATCGTTTCTGTGTTTTCTTTATTATTCATTATAAAGATTTTGGTGAGATGACTTTAGATGATGTTGTTAAGTCATCTGGAATAAGTCAAAAAAGTATCTTAAGTTTTTTAAGATATTTAGGATTTCATGATTATGAGTCTTTTTTACAAACATATAAAAGACATAAAGAAGTTCGTTTACAACAGATTGAAGAACGTATGCTTAATTTGCATATTGAAAACTATGTAGAAAGAATTAAAGTCAGTCATGATAATCAAGAATTTTTAAATTATATTGATCAGGTATGTACAAGGATTCATGAAAGCCAAAGAGTGATCTTGGTAGGAGCTTTATATCCAATGTCTATTGCGGTTGAGATGCAAACAGATCTCATCAGCTTTGATAAACCGGTCTTGCAATTTCATTCTTATGATAAAGATATGATCTTTGGTGAAAATGATTATGTGATTTTTATTTCAGCGACAGGAAGAGCGATGGAAAGTTTTATGTATCAAAGAGAAAGATTGTCTTTAGATAATACAACATCTTTATTGATTACACAAAATCCAACTTATCAAAGAAAGAAAGTGACAACGGATACGATTAGAGTACCGGGAAGATTTGATGGGATCAACTTTAATTATCAGATCATGACAATTTTTGATTTGATTCGTATCATGTATTATCAAAAATATATACAAGAATAAACAGGATCATCCTGTTTTTCTTTATATAAATGGAGGAATCAAGATGAAAGAGCAAATTGAACAATATATTCCTTATAATGAACAAGAACAAAAAGATCAGCGCATCATGTTAGAGATGATTGATCAAAAAGATGTTTTAACAAGACAAAATGAAATAGGACATTTTACAGTTTCAGCCTGGGTTGTTAATCATGATAAAACAAAAGTTTTGATGTGTTATCATAAAATCTATAAGTCTTGGTCTTGGTTAGGAGGACACGTAGATGGAAATCATCATTTTTGCGAAGTTGCTTTAAAAGAAGTACATGAAGAAAGTGGCTTAAAAAGGATAAGATTATTAGATGATTCTATTTTTTCATTAGAAATATTAACAGTGAATGGACATAGAAAAAACAATCAATATGTTTCAAGTCATCTTCATTACAATATCACATATCTCATTGAAGCTTCTGAAGATGAAGAATTGCTTATCAAAGAAGATGAAAATAGTGGTTTACAATGGTTTTCTTTAGAAGATGCTTTGAAGGCATCTTGTGAACCATGGTTTGTAGATAATGTGTATATGAAATTAAATATGAAGTTGAAGGAGAAATATCATGTATAGAAGTGAAAAAATAAATGATTATACTTATAAAATATTAGATTCATATGATGAAGCTATGTTTTTGATCATTGGTCAAAAAAAAGCTTTATTAATTGATTCAGGAATGGAAAAAGAAAACTTATTGACATATATCTTGCAATTGACAAAATGTCCTATAGACCTTGCTTTGAGTCATGGCCATATC
>CAMFRJ010000134.1 GCA_945981915.1 uncultured Erysipelotrichaceae bacterium | reverse complement strand
CGAACAATTGCTCATATTCAAGAAATTATTAACGCTAATGGTATAGAAAAGTATATCGTTGTTGGCTTAACATCAAAGAGAAGATTTGAAATTGTTGATGATATGAATAAGATCTTAGCTGAAAGTTTTAAAGAACATTATTATGATTTGAGAACATATCTTTTAAATAATGGATTAAATGATGCAGGAATAACTCCTACTTTAGAAGATCAAGGAGATCTTACAAATAGAAGAATACCAAGTTCATTATTAGATGATAGTCAACTTAATGGAAATAGCCAATTTAACGAACTTCTTTCTCAGCAACTCATACAAAAAATGAAAGAATTAAATTATATCAGTGAAGATAATTGAAAATAATATATAGGTATCTATTCATATTAACTAAACCTAAAAGGAAAGCTTTTAGGTTTAGTTTTTTTAAATTGAACTAGAAATATTAAGTAAGATACCTATTTCAATGAAAGTCACAACAATTGATGTTCCTCCATAAGACATTAATGGTAATGTGACTCCGGTAACAGGAAATAAACCAACGACAACTCCTAAATTGATAAATGTTTGAATACCAATCATTGAAATAATACCAATCATCATAAAACTTCCAAATAAATCATCGACTTTTTTTGAAATATTGAGACAATGAATAAATAATGAAGCATATAAAAGAATGAATAGTAGACCTCCTATAAAACCAAATTCTTCTAAAAAGATTGCAAAAATAAAATCAGTTTGTGGTTCTGGTAAATAAAAGTGTTTTTGAATACTGTTATCAAAACCGACACCTAATAATCCTCCTGGGGCAATGGCATATAAAGATTGAATCATCTGGAAACCAGATCCTAAAGGATCTTGAAAAGGGTCTAAAAACGCCAAGATTCTTTTCATACGATAACTGGCAGATAAGATCATCGTGATGATTCCTGCTAATCCTATGATGCCTAAACCAAGAAAATATTTGAAAGGAAAAGGGGTGACGATAATCATCACAATAATGGAACAGCACATCACGACACCACTACCAAAATCAGGTTGCAACATAATCAATAAAAAGCCTAATAATGTCACCGATAGGGGTTTAAGACAATATTTGAGTTTTTTCATTTGGTGATAATGTAAAGAAATATAATCACTCACATAAATGATCAAAGCGATTTTAAAGATTTCTGATGGTTGCAAAGCAAATAAACCCAAATTAAACCAGCTTCTTGATCCTCCTCTGACAATACCAATCCCAGGAATCAAAACCAAGATCATCAGTAGAAAAGATACGAATAGTATCTTGATACTATGTTTTTGATAAAGATGATAATCGATTTTTGAAAAAATCAGTAAACAGATCAATCCCAAAAAAACAAAGAGACCTTGTCTTTTGATGAAATAATAACTGTCATCAAATTTATATAAAGCCCAGATGTGAGAAGCACTATAAACCATCAATAAGCCAATCGTTGTGATGACTAAGACAATGCTCAACATTTTTTTATCCTTCATCTTTATCACCATCATATTATATTCATCTATGATGAAAATATGTTATGATACTGTATATAAATAAGGAGTGAGTGTATGAAATTATATGATAGATATCCCTATGAAAAACAATTTGAAGCCCAGGTATTATCCTGTGTACCATGTGATCAAGGATATGATGTCATCTTAGATCAGACTTTATTTTTCCCAGAAGAAGGTGGTCAAAATTGTGATCGAGGGACCATCAATGGAAAAGAAGTCACCTATGTCAAAATTGAAGATGAAATGATTCACCATTATCTTCAAGAACCAATTGAAGGTAAGATTCAAGGAGAAATTGATTTTGCTTATCGTTACAACAACATGCAAAATCATAGTGGAGAACATATCTTATCTGGATTGATTGATCGCATCTATGGTTATCATAATGTTGGCTTTCATTTGGGTGATCATGAAATTACGGCTGATTATGATGCTATGCTAACAAAGGAACAATTAGTTTTTATTGAACAAAAAGTTCAACAAATCATTTATGAAAATTTACCTATTCATTGCTTTTATCCAGATGATCTTCAAAATATTGATTATCGTAGTAAAAAGTCAATTGATGGACCTCTTCGTATCGTTGAGATTCCTGGGGTTGATTGTTGTGCCTGTTGTGCACCTCATGTCAAAACAACAGGAGAAATAGGTGTCTTTAAGATTGTGAAAGCTATCAAACATAAACAGGGGATGCGTATTTATTTTTTGTGTGGACAAAGAGCAATTGAGGATTATCAAAAGAAACATGAACAAGTCACTAACATTTCTAATCTGTTATCGGCACCAGTTTATGAAGTGTCTTGTTATGTTGAAAAACTGTTAATAGACAATAATAATCTTCAACAACGTATCGCGTTGTTGAAAAAAGAAATGATCGAGCGACAATGTCAATCTTTACCAATAAAAAACATACAAATTGTCTTTGAAGAAGATCTGGATCGACATCTTCAACAATATTATGTCAATCAGTTATTATTAAAATGTGAAGAGATGGCTGTTGTTTTTGTAGGAGATGGAGATTGTTATCGTTTTATGTTGGCAAGTTACCATGACGCCAGAGCATATCTTCATGTTTTTCAAGAACATTTTGAAGTGAAGGGTGGTGGCAAGAAAGACATGGTTCAAGGAACGATTCGTGCAACACAACAAGAAATTATGCAGGTTTTTGAAAAATAATGGGCCAGAACAATTGAAACCGCTTTCACAAAAAGAAAAGCTATTGTATAATAGAAGAAAGATAGCTAAGAAAGGGGTCAATATATATGAGAGTATATCATGCAAACGAACTAGGAAATGTCGCTGTATTAGGACATTCTGGTTCAGGTAAAACAAGTGTTATTGAGGCTATGGCAAAAAGAGCAGGAATAATAAAAAACCTTGGATCTATTCAATCAGGGAATACTTTGAGCGATTATGATGATGAAGAAATCAAACGTCAAGCTTCTATTAACATGTCTGTTATTCCATTGGAATGGAATAACTGTAAGGTGAATTTATTAGACACACCAGGTAATTTTGATTTTGTAGGAGAAGTTGAAGCAGCTTTGTATGCTGCTGAATCAGCTGTTATTGTTGTTCCTTCTTATAAAGATATCAGTATTGGAACAAAACAGGCGATGTATCGTGCGAAAGATAAAGCGAAGATTATTTATATAAATGGTTTAGATAATCCAGATGCTAATTACAAAGAAAAATTAGAACAATTAAAGAAAACATATGGAAAAGCTATTGCACCTATTCAAGTTCCTATCATGGAAAATAATAAAATGATTGGTTATATTAATGTGGCTAAAATGGAAGGACGTATTTTTAACGGTGATCATACTGAAGCTTTCCCAATTCCTGAAGACATGATGGATGAAGTGATGCCAATTAAAGAAATGATTGATGAAGCAGTGGCTAATACAAATGATGATTTATTAGAAAAATATTTTAATGAAGAACCATTTACAAAAGAAGAAATATCATGGGCTTTAAGAGAAGGTGTGACAAGCTTAAAGTTGATTCCAGTATTATGTGGAACAAGCAATATTGGTATTCAAATCTTATTGAATTCGATTGTTGCTTTCTTCTCTGCAGCAGGAGATATGTGTAATTCCATGATTGTTGAAAACATTGATACAAAAGAAGAAGATATCATTGGTTTTGATGAAAGCTTACCACCATCATTATTTATCTTTAAAACAATTGCAAATCCATTTGTGGGAAGAGAATCTATTTTTAAAGTATGTACAGGGACAATAAGACCAGGTATGTCTTTATTGAATGTTGATAAAAATGAAGTAGAAAAAGTACAAAAACTTTATATCAAACGTGGTAAAGAGCTGATTGAAGTGGATGAATTATGTGCTGGTGATATTGGTTGTATGACGAAATTGAGTTATTCAATGACGAATGATACATTATGTACATTAGATTATCGTATGAAATATCCAGAAATTGCTTTTTCTAAACCATATTATGGTAAAGGAATCAAACCAGTAGGAAAAAGCAATGAAGAAAAGATTGCCAGTGCATTGAATAAACTATTGGAAGAAGACAAAACATTAAGATTTGAAACAAATCCTGAAACAAAACAACAATGTATTTATGGTATTGGTGATATTCATTTAGATAGTGTTGTTGCTAAATTGAAATCAAGATATAAGATTGATGTGACATTAGAAGATATTATCTTATGCTTTAGAGAAACGATTCAAAAGAGCTATACAAAACGTACGAAATTTAAAAAACAAACTGGTGGACATGGTCAATATGGTGAAGTTGAAATTGAATTTAAACCAACTCATGACTATAGTCAATCTTATGTTTTTAAAGAAAAAGTCTTTGGTGGGGCAGTACCAAAAGCATACTTCCCAGCTGTTGAAAAAGGCTTGGTAGAAAGTGTACAACATGGAATTTTAGCAGGATATCCTGTTTTAGGTATCGAAGCAACATTGTTGGATGGTTCATATCATAGTGTTGATTCAAGTGAACAAGCATTTAAAACAGCAACGTCAATGTGCTTTAAAGATGCGATGGCCAAAGCAAGTCCATGTATTCTTGAACCATATGTCAAATTAGATGTCATCATTGATGATGAATATTTAGGTGATATTATGTCACATATTAATAAAAAACGTGGACGTGTGTTAGAAAGTGATAGTTTAGATGATGGTTTAATGAAGATTGTTTGTTATGTTCCACAAATGGAAATTATGGAATATGCGATTGATCTAAGATCAATGACACAAGGTCAAGGTATTTATGATTATACTTTTGTAGGTTATGAAATCGCTCCTGAACTCGTAGCTAAAAGAATTATTGAAAATAAATAGACAAAATACCCTTTCATAGGGTATTTTTTTATGGAAAAAGT
>CAMFRJ010000133.1 GCA_945981915.1 uncultured Erysipelotrichaceae bacterium | reverse complement strand
AAATAAATTTGTCCCTAACGCCAGTTTATTTCCTTTGATCTTAAATCCCATAGCTGCTAACGTTGTTGGAAACATATCCATATGGGTAAAATTCCTATTTTTTATATGTTGTGTAGAGACCTGGGAATTAATGATACAATTGTAGGTCGTACGATTATAATCCTGAGAAATAAATTTTGTATAGCTTGAAGCCATACTCGGATGGTCTCCAACAATGACAATCGTTGTATTAGCATACCACGCTTGTTGTTGACACCAATGAATAAAATCACTCACTTGTTTTGATTGACAGGCATAGATATCTTGATATCTATCTTGAAAAGTTCGAGGACATTGAGCACATCTATAACCATTAGGCATATGACAATCTATTGTTGCCATTGTTAAATTGAATTTTTTACCTGTAGCAGATAGCTTATTTAATTCTTCTTTCGCATTTCTCAATAAACAGGCATCGTTCGTTCCCCAATCTGTTGTTTCACCACTTTGAATTCTTCCCTGAGACTTTAAAACATGATAGTCAACAATCTGATAGCCACCATGTTGTCCAAATAATTTATCAGTTCCTGCAAAAGTCTGATTAGATCCAATTAACAATTCTTGAACATAGCCTCGTTTATGAAGAACATCACCAATCGTTATCGCTCCTGGCATAAACTTTTCATATTGATCCATATTATTTAATACTTCATTTTTTAATGGCAATCCTGAAGTTTGTGCCACCATAGAAGCTATCGTCCACGTTGTTCCTGAAAAAGCATATGCTCCTCCCAGTTGCTCAGAATTTGAAAAACTTATATTGTCTTTTGCTAATTGAGTGAGTTCTGGTAAACAATTATCGTCTAATAAACCTCCATTATCTTTATCTAAAAAAGCATTTTCATAAGATTCTAAATAGATATAAATGAGATTATTGGTATTATCCCCTGTGATCACGGCATCACCAGAGTTTTGATAAATGATACTTTCATCTCCGATATACTCTTCTTCTTTTTCTGCTTTTTTCTTCTTTTTCTTTTTTGTATAAATATCAGTTTGTTGATTGATTGCTGTGACATATTGAATGATTCCAAAACAACGATCCGCATACAAAGCCGATCCTATCAATGATAAACAAACAGTCATAATCGCCATTATTCTTATCTTTTTATTCATTTTTTCATTCATTTTATATTGAATAAAAGCAACTATCAGACAAATCAATACAGGAATCAACAAACCTTCTAATATCCATGACAAAACAACACTAGCATCTGTTCCACTCATAGATGAAAATAAGGTAAAGATAATTTGATCAGTCTTGACCTGACCAAAAGTTTGAAGTGTCCATAATGTAGACATAAAGATACACAGTGTTAAAAACAAAAATATGTAAAATAATGTATGAAAAATAATGATCTTTTTCTTATTCATATAACCACCTAATTTCGATTATAGCATAAATTAATATTTTGTCGAAACAATCTTATTTTTTTGTAAGTACAATTGATTTGAGGGGTTGTGGAATGATTATTTTGACATCCGGCATCTCTACTTTCATGGTTTCTATTAAAGCTTGACAATCAACATATGATGATATAGGTGGAAAAGCATCATCAAAATGATCTAAGATAATTGTTTTTGGTTTTATTTTTTTGAAAATATCGATACTATATTTTACAAGATGGCTTTTCCCTTGATAAGGATAAATAAGCAAATCTACATTTTGAGGATAAACTACATCATCTCTTAAATTAGCTGATCCTAGTAATAAAATATGTATCTGATCAACTATTATTTCATAGATATAAACATCTTTCTTTTTATCAATTTGATAAATATGATTCAATTTCGCTAAATATAAGGTTTTCTTGATATTTTTTAATTGAAAAGCTCTTTGTAGTGTATGAATCACTA
The DNA here is from genome assembly GCA_945981915.1 of uncultured Erysipelotrichaceae bacterium. GTDB lineage: Bacteria > Bacillota_I > Bacilli_A > Erysipelotrichales > Coprobacillaceae > Faecalibacillus. Next base: position 2,995 of record CAMFRJ010000133.1, on the reverse strand, counting down.
ATTGTAGATCAAACACGCAATGACAACTTGGATAAGTTTTTATTTTTATATGATCTATAATGAATTGTGAATATGGCTCAATTGGATGAAATTGTTGAAGTGGTAATCCTATTTTCTCAACGATGTTCATTCCTTGTTGACAAACATAAATAGGACAATGACTTCTTTTGATGGTATAGTCCATATCACTAAAATGATCCAAATGAGGGTGTGTAATCATAATAGTATGAACGGATTTTAAAATCTCATCAAAGGTTTGAAGTTGTTGAGGAAGATATGATTTTAAAAACGGATCAAATAAAATACGCATTTGTTTATCTTCAATAAGTATAGATGCAGTTGATAACCATGTTATTTTCGTTTTTTCACCTCACTGAAATCTTAAATTATCTTTATTATAACATCTCTCATTTACCTAAAGAAAAGGTTTTGTTAATATAAAGATAAGATGGAGGATAAAAGATGGAAATCACAAAAGAATTATTATTCAACATATTGGATGCTTATGCCTATGAAATCGTTTTTGTAGATAGACACCATATCGTTCAATACATGAATAAAACTGCAAAAAAGAGATATGGAAATCGTGTTCAAATAGGACAAAGTTTATTCAATTGTCATAATGAAAACTCTAAAGAAAAAATAGAGAACTTTTTAAAAAGAGCAGATGCTGGAGAAAATGAAATGTTCCAAGTATTGAATGGAAAAACCGGTGAAAGGGAATTCTTTGTTCCTGTAAGAAATAATGATGGTATTGTAATTGGTTATTTTGAAAGACATGAAATGCCTTGGGATGAAAAACATCCTGATATTCCTGTATTTGAATATTGGAAAAATAGAAAAGGTTAAGAATTCTTAACCTTTTCATTATTGTTTAGTAAGAGTACAACCATCTTTTGCTTTGATTGATTGAATGATATTATCGACATCTTGACATAATTGATTATAACTTTTAGCTGTATCATCTGAAAATTGAACATCTGTTGGATATTCTACAATCACCTGATAAGTTTGCTCTTCAACTTTTAACATACCTATTTCTTCATAACTTGGTAAATAAGAAATATCTTCGTCTTCATCATACAATGAAATTCCAAACAAAAAACCGCCATCCATTTCTTGTCGACTTTCTATTTCATAAAAATTGATTGTATAAGCATAACTTTCACTATCTGGATATACCTCATAAGCATATGCTCCCTTCCATTTTTTAGGAACTTCTACTGTAAAATATTCAGTATTAATGGTCGTCGTTGTTTTTTCTGTTGTAGGTGATTCTTCTTTTGCTTGACATCCACACAATAATGCTATAAGCACCATCATGAATAATATTCTCTTTTTCATAGTCTCTATTTTCTCACTTTCATTTATTCATCAAAAATCGAAATATCTTCACCATTTAATATTCTATTCATATTTTTTACTGCACAGAAATTTCCACACATACTGCAAGTATCTTCTTTTTCTGGTTTCGATGAAGCACGATAAGCTCTTGCTTTATCTGGATTAATCGCTAAGTCAAACATCTTATCCCAATCAAGATTTTTTCTTGCTTCACTCATGGCATTATCATGATCCATCGCCCCAGGTATTCCTTTTGCGATATCTGCCGCATGCGCCGCAATTTTACTTGCGATAATTCCTTCCTTAACATCATCAATATCTGGCAATCTTAAATGTTCTGCTGGAGTGACATAGCATAAAAATGATGCTCCATAAGTTGCAGCAATCGCGCCTCCAATAGCACTTGTAATATGGTCATATCCAGGAGCAATATCAGTTACAATTGGTCCTAGTACATAAAACGGTGCTCCATGACACAAAGTTTTTTGAATTTCCATATTCGCTTGAATTTGATTTAATGGCATATGTCCTGGTCCTTCAATCATGACTTGAACATTCTTTTCCCAAGCTCGCTTTGTAAGTTCCCCTAAAACGATTAATTCTTCTATTTGACTTGCATCACTGGCATCTTTGATACTTCCTGGACGACATGCATCTCCTAAACTTAATGTGACATCGTATTCTTGGCAAATATCTAGAATTTCATCAAAATGTTCATAAAATGGATTTTCTTTTCCAGTCATTTCCATCCATGCAAAAATAATTGAGCCACCACGAGAAACAATATTTGTCAAACGTTTATTTTCTTTGAATCTTTTCGCTGTATTTTTATTAATACCACAATGAATTGTCATAAAATCAACACCATCTTGGGCATGCATTCTCACAATATCAATCCATTCTTCTGTCTTAATTGCCATTAGTGGTTTATGATAATAAACTACTGCATCATAAATAGGAACAGTACCAATCATTGCTGGACATTTTGAAGTTAACAATCTTCTAAATTTTTGTGTATCTCCAAAAGAACTAAGATCCATGATGGCTTCCGCACCCATTTGCACAGCCATATCTACTTTTTGATATTCCATCTCTAGATCCATCATATCTCGAGACGTTCCTAGGTTGACATTAATCTTTGTTGTCAAAGATGATCCTATTCCATTTGGTGATAAACTTGTATGTACTTTATTTGCTGGAACGATCACTTCTCCCTTTGCTATTTTTTCTCTTAATACTTCTACATCCATATTTTCTTTAGCTGCAACAACTTCCATCTCAGATGTAATAATTCCTTTTCTTGCAGCATCCATTTGTGTTGTATAATCCATAATTTCCTCCTCAATAAAAAACAGAGTCCCCCTGAAAAGTCCTCTGTCAATATACATTTCCTACGTTGGCATTATCCAAATCAGGTCAATGGGTCTAAGTCGTCACTTACTCTCAGCCTTGATCAAGCTCCCCTTTTCTACAACTATTATAACTTATTTTATTTTTGTTTGTCCATATAAATCACACGGTCTATCATTGCTTAATTGCTATATTTTTAAAGGATAAAGTAACGAAATCTGTTTAACTTCGTCTCTTTATCCTTTAATTGTTCGTTATATCATAATATTCTAATAATTTATATAGTATTTCTATAATTTGC